>CAZENQ010000017.1:0-34502 GCA_964513655.1 uncultured Pirellulales bacterium
GGCAAGCGGAGGGTGAGTTCGGGATAGCACTTTTAGGTGATGTCAATAATGACGGGGTGATAAATGTTGCGGACCGTTCGATAGCGAATGTATTCTGGGTGGCGGGTTCGGCCGGGCCTTATACGCTACGGGACTGTGATGTGAACTGCGATGGTGTTGTGAATGTAGCTGACCGGTCTATCGCAAACGTGATATGGCTGGGGGGACTTGGCCAGAAATCGGTAAGCAACCCGTGTCCCCTGAGGTAATGTTGGTCAGGGCATAGGGGATTGCCCTATGGAAAAATCAGGGTAGGGCCTGATTTTTTTTTGTAAGGCCAAAAGTTATCATGTGAGGGTTGTCGGCTGTAGTTATGGAAAGATAAATCAGGATTTTATCGGACATAGGGCTTGGGACGTTCGCGTAAATTTGTTATACTTAGTGTATTAAGAGGTCAGCCGCAGTGGGCGGTTCGACGGTTTGTTAGTAGGTTCAGAAAGGAGAAAATATCCATGGAAATTTCAAGGTGTGTAAGGATGACGAGTTTTTTGGTAGTCCTTTTTATGGCGTGTGCGGTCGTTCAGGCAGACTCCAACGGTCTGCTTTTTAAACAGCTGACGGACAACGACACGGATGATATAAAGCCGCAGGTCTCCGGGCCGTATGCTATATGGCAGGGAGAAGACCCGAACGCAGGAGACTGGGAGATATACTTCTACGACGGTAACGATGTTATGCGTTTGACCGACAACAACTCGGACGATGTCAACCCGCAGATTGACGGTGTGATGGCCGTGTGGCAGGGATGGGACCCGAACGGTAGCGACTGGGAGATTTTCTATTTTGATGGTATTTTGGTGCAGCAATTAACTGACAATGACCACAATGATATCTCTCCGCAGCTTTCGGATGCGCTTATCATTTGGCAGTGCTGGGACGGCAATGACTGGGAGATCTGTTCAGCGACAATTCCTTTACCGGTGAAGTTCAAGTTCACGCCGCAATCGCTTAATCTGCGAAGCAGAGGAAGGTGGGTTACGTGTCACTTATGGCTGCCGGCAGGTTATACAGGTGCCGATGTTGATACTTCAAGTTTGCTTCTTTTAGATGCGGTTGGTGTGTCGAGGGTACAAGGTAATGGACGGTCGCAGAAAGTGACAATGAAATTTGACCGTGCTGAGGTACAGGCACTTCTTGCCCCGGGTCCGGCGGTAGAAGTGACATTGACTGGCAAGCTAACAGACGGGACGTCGATTGTGGGTTCCGATACCATTAAAGTAATACCTTAACGGGTATACCGGTGTACATTTTACCAGTCTTTATGCACGGCAAGAATAGTGTTTGCGCCGGACGCAGGGAGTAACCCCCGGTCTGCTATGTACGGGGGTAGGCCGTTAGGTTATTAGTCGATGGCGGTGGGGCGGAGGCGCTGGCCGATTTTTTTGGCGTGCGCGAGAGCACTTTGGCGGTTGAAGAAGTCCTTTAGGGTAAAGAGCAGAGTGGTGTCGCCTATGGTGATGCAGTCATCATCGTTCAGGAAGGTTTCCTTGTCGATTCTTATGCCGTTGATTAGCACGCCGTGTTTGCTGCTCATATCGAGGACGGAGTAACACCAGTGGTCTTTGTCGAAGCGCAGCTCCATGTGCTTTCTGGAGACGTGCTTGTCGAGGATTTGAATGGGGAGGGTCTCATCGCGGCCAATGACATTGGTCCGCTGACCAAGGCGGTAGAAGTCCCCTTTTTTGGTGCCATTCGTAACAATAACACAAGCCATTTGACATCCCTTAGATAAGCGGTTCAGGTAATGCCAGCGTGATGACATAATATCGCCAATTCTCAGCACAGTCAAGACTTTTTTGATTGTTTTGAAGCCCCCGGCATCTCAGGCGGTTTTGCCGGTCGGCGGTCCGGAAAAAGATTTGGTGTGGAAGAGTTTAAGATTAGACTGTAAAATCAGGGAGTGGGGGATGGCTTCGCTAACGATGAAGACAGTTGAGTGAAAGTGGTGAGCAGGAAAGGTTTTACATTAGTAGAGCTGTTGGTAGTAATCGCGATTTTAGCGTTACTGATGTCGATATTGATGCCAGCGCTTCGCCATGTGAGGAGCCAGGCGAAGGTAGTTCTATGCCAATCGAACGTGAAGCAGTGGGGGTCCTACTTTATGATGTATACGGACGATCACGACGGTTCTTTTCAGCCGGGGCGTGGTATTGCGCCATGGTTCTACGTGCTGAAGCCATATTATGGCGACGCCACTGAGCTATTGTGCTGTCCAATGGCGAATAAGGGAGAGACAAGCATACTGGTTGGTGGTGACGCCACGTTTGCAACCTGGGGACCACAGTGGTTTGAGAGGTGGTTTAAAGAGATTTACGGCAGCTACGGAATAAATGCGTGGGTCACGAATGTGCCGGCGGGGACAGAGTTTGACTACAGGCCCAGGTACAACTGGCGGACATCGCATGTGAAAAGGGCCGGATATATACCGCTGATGGCAGACGCATACTGGCCGGAGGGGTGGTCGGAGCAAACAGATTCTGTGCCGGAGTTTTCGGGACAGGTGGAGTACATTACGTTTAATGACATGCAGCACTTCTGCCTAAATCGGCACGATGGGTACGTGGGCGGGCTTTTTATGGATTACTCTGCGCGGAAGATAGGGCTGAAAGAGCTGTGGAAGCTGATGTGGCATCGGAATTATCCTCTGGACGCGGACCCGCCGGTGGCTTGGGACGAGCCGCGCCATTGGATGTGCAGGTTTAAGGACTATTAAGGAGACAAGAAAATGAAAAGATACTTATTTTTGGTTATGGTTATGCTGGCAGGAGTCGGGTATGCCTTTGCCGCTGAAAAGAGTGCAAAGCCCAAAGAGGAAGTAGCTGAGCGCAAGGAGGATATGCGGCGCAGGCCCCAAGACCGAACCGCCGGTCGAGAGAGGTTTGGCAGGTGGTTTGAGGAACTTACCGAGGCTTATGAGCAAAACGACAGAGATAAGATGGGCCAGTTGCTTGAGGACATGAAAGAGAGGAGGCAACAATTCCGGAGAGAGAGGGGCAGAGCGGACCGCAGTGAGAGAGCCAGTGAAGACAAGCGGCCAGCCAGACGGCCTGCGGCGTCATCTGTGGAAAGTCCAAAGATACCCAAGAGGGATGAGAAGAGAATTCTGGGTGTTCTTGAGGATATGGAGAGTCAGCGGAGCGGTATGTATAATGTTCCCTTGGAGGACGGGCGGCTGCTGCGGGTGCTTGCGGAGGCGGTCGGCGCCAAGCGTGTGGTCGAGGTCGGAACGTCGAACGGGTATTCGGGAATCTGGCTTTGCCTGGGGCTGCAGGCGACGGGAGGTAAACTGATAACCCACGAAATAGATCCGGAGCGAGCGGCACTGGCAAGAAAGAACTTCAAGCGCGCTGGTGTGGAAGATATGGTGACACTGGTCGAAGGTGATGCGCATGAGCAGGTGACGAAAGTGAAAGGCCCGGTCGACATTGTTTTTTTGGACGCGGACAAGAGCGGATACGTGGATTACCTGGAGAAACTGCTGCCACTGGTCCGTCCGGGTGGACTGATTCTGGCCCATAATATGAGCCGGCCGGAGCCGGACCCGAGATACATTGAAGCCGTTACAAAAGACCCGAAGCTGGAGACGATTTTCGTGCACATGGATGATGCGGGAATGGGTGTGACCGTTAAAAAACGCTGACGAGGCAGCAGGAAACAGGCGGGCAGTTTTGGTTACGTTGGGGCGTGGGATTTACTGGAACCAGCTTATGTGCCGTACCGTGAAAAAAGAACTCTCTTTGTTTGACTCAACGTGCATCGTCGTGGGGATTATCATTGGTGCAGGTATTTACGAGACGGCACCGGCGGTAGCGAGCAGCGTGAGCGGCTGGTGGGGTGTGCTTGGGGTTTGGGCGGTCGGAGGCCTGTTGTCACTGGCGGGCGCACTTTGCTATGCCGAACTTGCGACGGCATATCCTTACGAAGGAGGGGACTACGTGTATCTTAGCCGTGCCTATGGCCGGTGGGCAGGCTTCTTGTTCGGCTGGGTGCAGTTGGTCATAGCTCGGCCGGGTGACATTGCGCTGCTGGCCTTTGTATTTGCCCGGTATGCTGGGGCGCTGTTTGGGCCCGTTTTGATCGGCGAGTCAGGGGGCCAGTATACTGAAGTGATTTACGCCGGTGCGGCTGTTGTTATCTTTACGGCACTTAACATTTTAGGAGTTCGCGAGGGCAAATGGACTCAGAATATTCTGACCGTAGTCAAAGTATTGGGGCTCGCGGCAATATTAGTCGTGGCGCTGGCAGGACCGGCCGGTTCACCAACCGATACGAGAGCAGAAGTGTCAGAGTCGCTGCCGGTCAGTGTCGCTTTAATCCTTATACTGTTTACGTTCGGCGGCTGGAATGAAGTAGCATACGTGGCAGCGGAGGTAAAGAATCCAAGGCGTAATATCCTGCGGTCGGTGTTGGCCGGGATGGCTGTGGTGACCGTCCTTTATCTTCTGGCAAACGCGGCATTTTTGCGCGGCCTTGGCCACTCAGGAATGGCAAGCTCCGAGGCAGTTGCTTCTGATATGCTCGAAGTCGTCTTTCCGCGATTTGGGGGGCGAATAATTTCCGCTTTGATATGTGTCTCCACACTGGGAGCGGTCAATGGCCTGATATTTACGGGTTCCCGCATTTCGTATGCGGTTGGCGCTGAACACAGGTTATTCCGGGTGTTGGGCAGGTGGGACCAGCGAAGGGGAACTCCGGTGTGGGCACTTGTGGTTCAAGGGGTCATTGCGCTGGCGATGATTGTGATTCTCGGGTCCTTTCGGCGTACAATTTTGTACACGGCTGCCGCGGTGTATTCGTTCTACCTCGCAACGAGCATGTCTGTCATTATCTTGCGTCGGAAGGAACCGCATACCGAACGCCCCTATAGGGTGACTGGCTATCCATTGACAACGATTATATTCAGCGCCTGCTGCGTGTTCCTGATATACAGTGCGCTGGTTTACAACCTGCGCGATGCAGCCATTTCATGTGCAATTCTTCTGGCCGGGGTGCCGGTCTACTTGCTCAGCAATCTTCGGGATTCCAGAGGCTGTAGCAGTAAGTAACGTACCGTTGTTTTCTGGTTAGGCTTTCAGTGCGTACAGTGCCTGCTGTATCTTTGCCTTATCGCCCTGTCTGAGTGTCAGGCGTGTGCCCCGCTGGCGGGACAATCTTTTCAAGATGCCGGGCAACTCTCTGGGCAGGTTGCTTCTTTGCTCGCTGATAGTTTTTGAGAGCCATTTGCCAAATTCTCTGGCTTTATCAGGTGGCAGTATGATTGCCCTTTCGTCTTCGTTCTCGCGCAGGAGACTTATCTTCACTCCTTTGTCGCCGAGGTCCTGGCCAGACAAAGTGTAGCCATTGTGGTACGAGAAGCCCGGTAAGACAGGGGATCGTTCGATTATAGGTTCTCCTGTTTTCTCATCAATTCCCGTGATTACTTCGACCATAAGTACAACTCCCAGAAGGACAACAATAAGGAAAGCCCAACAGCCATCAACAAAAACGGAGGGGCGGGGAGCGAGGGCTGTGGCCAAGGCGTTTGTTGTTTGAGGATTTCAGTCGTGAGCAAATTGATGTAGGTGTGTGTTGCATTTTGGCGACCCTTCAACTTAATTGTTGGTAAACAGGTCTTTGATTTAGCAATAAATATATTGATATATTTTGCGATTTCAGTCAATCGGGGGTGGGCCTGTTTTTACTATAAGACCAACCGCTATTTTCTATATAGGCAAAACCCCTATGGCGTCGGGGCGGTGACCGGTGGCTCAGGCTGGTGGGTATTGAGTCTTTTCGATGGGGTGGGTTCGGTTTTTCGGTGAACGACACTGCGTGTACGTTTTTGGATTGATTATTGATTGGGGATGAATGATAATTGGGCCACGTAAAGTATTCGTTGGTTAAGAATAATAGCAGTTGTTTAGGAGAATAGGATGTATCGATTGAGTAAGTTTACCGTTTTGGCGTTGGCAGTATTGTTGGCATCTTGTCAGCCGAGTGCCGGGCCGACGCCGGCAGTTCAGGTGGCGGGTCTTGCGACGACATCGCCCGAAGAGGTGGGACTGTCATCGGAGCGGCTGGAGCGGATAAATAAGGCGGTGGAAGGTTATGTGGCTGAGAAAAAGGCTGCTGGTTTTGTTACGATGGTTGCGAGGCGGGGCAAGGTGGCTCACTTCGATAGTTTTGGAATGCACGATATTGAAGCAAACAAAGCGATGCAGCCGGATACGATATTTCGAATTTACTCGATGAGCAAGCCTATCACAAGTGCGGCGGTGATGATGCTTTATGAGGAAGGGCATTTTCAGTTAGATGACGCTGTTTCGAAGTTTATACCCGAGTTTAAGGAGATGAAGGTCTTTGTAAAAAAGACGGAAGCGGGCGTTGAACTAACTGACGCAAAGCGCCAGATAACGATACGCAACCTGCTGACGCATACATCTGGGTTAGCTTACGGGCTGGGCAAAGATACGGTTGTGGATGAGATGTACCAGGAAGAAAAGATGCTAAAATGGGATGAGACACTTGCGGAGAAGACTGAGAGATTGGTTAAGCTGCCACTGGCGGATGAGCCGGGGAGCAGATGGCGGTACAGTATATCGACAGATGTGCTTGGCTATTTAGTTGAAGTGATTTCGGGCAAACGGTTTGATGTCTTTTTGGAAGAAAGGCTGTTCGGGCCATTGGGGATGAAGGACACAGGCTTTTATGTGCCGGCGGAGAAAATGAGTCGCCTGTCAGCTCTTTACAAAGCAGAGGAGGCCGGTGCACTTGGGCCAGTTGCTGATGAAGAGTACTGGGGCAGGTTCTCGAAATCGCCGAAGTTTTTGTCGGGCGGCGGAGGCCTGGTGAGCACGACGTCGGATTACGTGCGTTTCTGCCAGATGATGCTCAATGGGGGTGAACTGGATGGCGTGCGGCTGTTGGGGCGAAAGACAGTTGAGTTGATGACGATGAACCATCTGGATTTTAAACTGCTTTCTTCCGGGCCGGGAGGAGGAAGCGGGTTTGGTCTGGGTTTCGGAGTGCTTATGGATGTAGCCAAATCAGGCTCCATTGGGTCGGCAGGGGCGTACAGCTGGGGCGGTGCAGCGAGTACTGGTTTCTGGATTGACCCGAGGGAAGAGTTGATAGGAATTCTGATGACGCAGGTTTTACCCTATACAGGCAGATTTACAGAGGAGTTCAAGGTCCTGACTTATCAGGCTATTGTTGATTGAGCATAGAGTTGCGAGGCTGGTATGATAGTTTTGCTGACGGACTTTGGGCAGAGTGAGTACGTTGGGGTGATGAAGGGGGTGATTTACAGTATAGCGGCGGATGCGAAGATGGTTGATTTATGTCACAGTATCGGCGCGCAGAGCATAGTCGAGGCTTCGTGGGTGCTTAAGAACAATTACAAGTACTTTCCGAAGGGGACGATATTTTGCTGTGTGGTTGACCCCAGTGTGGGAACAGGAAGAAAGGCGATAGCGGTAAGGACGGACAAATACTTTTTTGTTGGGCCGGACAATGGACTGTTCTGGGAAGCGATATCCGAGCAGGAAATAATTGATATAAGGGAGATAGCTATCCCTGAGGACGCCAGCCAAACATTTCATGGGAGGGACGTATTTGCGAAAGCGGCGGCGAACATTGAGACAGGCAATTTTGAGGCCATAGGCGAAAAAATACAGGAAATCAAAAAGCTGGAGCTTTACAAAGAAAGCAGAGAAGGGATAGTTGTTCGAATCGATGTGTTCGGAAATGTCATAACGAATCTGACAAAACAGGATAAGGACAGGTATTTCGTGGAAGCAGGGGGGCAGAAAAGTGAGATGGCATACTACTCGAACTATGCTGCGGCAAAAGAAGGGGGATTATTTCTGATAGAGGGCTCGAGCGGAACGTTAGAGATTAGTTTGAAAAATGGAAATGCTAATGACAAATTACAGCTCAAAGCAGGGGCAAGAATAAAGATATCATAATAAGTAAGGACGCAGCCGGAAGCAAAAGAGCCGGTCTCGAACCGCAGGCTGCAGGCGAGGTCAAATAACTACTGCGATTAGCAGCAGGAGCATGCTTATGATGACGGCGGTAAAGGTGAGTTTTGACCATTTCAGATATGCTGCGTACTCCGGGTGCTGGTCCTCTAATTCGTGGTAATAGTCATCAAGGTCAGGATCCGTGGGGCGGAGGCGGACCTTCACAAAGATGTATCCAGCGACGGATATTAGAAAGAGTGGTCCAGCAATTATGTATAGAATAGCATCCATGGAACTCTACGGTTATAATAGCCTTGAAAATGAAAAAGTAAAAAGTAAAAATGTCAGGAGAAAGTGATGGGACGAAAAAGGTACTGGATTGCGGCGGTAGCGGCAGTAGTGTGTCTGGCGGGCGTGTGGGGGGTGAAGGCCTTTGGGCAACTCAGTGAGAAGCAGTGGTCATTAGCTGAGATAGAGGCGGTGAGTATTTTTGTGCAGGGTCTGACGGAGGAGACAAAAAAAGCCGGCTTGAGAAGCGAGCGGATACGAACTGAACTTGAGAAGAGGCTAAAGGAGTTAGGCATTAGAGTTGCATCGCAAGAGGATGCGGCGAGACTGGCCGGCAGTCCGGTTGTGTATGTGAATATCAGCGCTTTTAAGATAGAGCGCACACCAGAGTATGTTTATCGTGCCGAGGTGGGTCTTTTACAGCAGGTTACTTTGGTCAGAGACAGGCAGATTCGCATTATGAGTATTACATGGAACAAGGGGAGATTAGGGTATTGCCCGTCAAGGACCCTTGTGAAGTCGGTGCGGGAGACGGTTGGGTATTTGATGGATGGGTTCAGTGAAGATTACAAGGCGGCCAATCCGGGTGCATAAGTAACTGTCAAAGTCGCCGACGACAAACAACGGGTCAGGTAGAAGCAATTTCTTACGGTGATTCGAAAATATGAAAGTTGGTATTATAAGCGACACTCATGACCGGCAGGACGATGTGGCCAGGGCGGCAGCGATATTCTGCGAGCAGAAGGTCGGATATATTCTGCATGCCGGCGATATGGTCTCAGCAAGCACAGCGAAGGCATTTGTGGAAGTCAAGGGGGCAAAATTTATAGGTGTCTTCGGGAATTGTGACCGTGAGAAGTCTATGCTTACAAGTTACGTTAATGATTTCGGAGGCGAAATTCACGAGCATGTTTACCGCGGTGAGATTGGCGGCAGGTGTGTTTTTATGACCCACAAGCCGAGCACACTGGGCAAGGTTGCGCAGGGCGATAGCTTCGATCTGGTCGTTTACGGGCATACGCACAAGCAATTTATCCGCAAGGTAGGCGAGACATTGGTGATTAACCCCGGGACATCGGCGGTGGTTGTATTGGAGCTTGATGATATGAGCGTGGTAAACATTCCTTTGGATTGAGGTCCTACGGCGCGCGTGGAGAGTTTAACTCGATGGAGGATTTGAACGAGTAAGAGGGTTGACATCGTGAAGCGCCGAACTTATTATTTGCGGTAAAGGTGAGTTTATTTCCGGAGTCGATAAGATGAGCGAGCATAAAAAAAGCTGGGAGCAGCGATTGTGTGGTGAGCCGGACGAATTGTCGGTTGAATTTGTAGAGTCGCTATCGATAGACCGACGGCTTTATAAATACGACATTGTCGGCTCGATTGCTCATGCGCAGATGCTGTCGGAGCAGAAGCTGATTAGCAAGGAAGAGTTTAAGGAAATCAAAGGCGGCCTTTTGGAGATTGAGGAGGAAATCAAAGAAGGGCGGTTTAAGTTCGACAAGAGAAATGAAGATATTCACATGGCCATCGAATCGGCGCTTGTATCGAAAATAGGCGAGACAGGCAAGAAACTTCATACCGGCAGAAGCCGGAACGACCAGGTCGCGACGGATATTCGGCTATGGATGCGAGATGAGATAGAGATACTTCAGGCAAAGATAACACTGCTTCAGAAGGCGTTTGTCAAGCTGGCGGGCAAATACACTCAAGAGGTTATGCCGGGTTACACACATCTGCAGCGCGCTCAGCCGATAGTTATCGCATCTTATCTGCTGACTTTCGTAGAACAGTTCGAGCGGGATTTTATCCGGTTGAAGAACTGCCGGAAACTGCTTAATATATCGCCCTTAGGCAGTGGCGCGCTGGCAGGTTCGACTTTGCCATTAGGCAGAAAAAGCACGGCGGAGCAGTTAGGTTTTTCCGATATCAGCTATAACAGCATCGATTCGGTCAGCGACAGGGACTTTTGCGCGGAATTTATTTTCGACTGTGCGCTTATTGCGACGCATCTTTCGCGACTGGCCGAGGACTGGATAATTTACTGTTCAAGTGAATTCGGTTTTGTCCGGATTGACGACAGTTTCTGCACATCTTCGAGTATGATGCCGCAGAAGCGCAACCCCGATGTTTTAGAACTTATTCGGGCAAAGGCGGGTGTTGTTTACGGGTCATTGATGGCAATGCTGACGATTCTGAAGGGTCAGCCATCCGGTTATAATCGCGACCTGCAGGAAGATAAGGTTCATATTTTTGCTGCGAGCGATACTGTCGGTCCGTCGCTGGATATGACGCGAGCGATAGTAAGCCATACGAAATTTGACATAAAAAAGATATCGGCCGGGTTAGATGAGGGCTTTTTGGATGCTACCAGCCTTGCTGAGTATTTAGTCGGCAGGGGAGTAGCTTTCCGTGAAGCGCACGGCATTGTAGGTTGTCTGGTTGCCTGTTGTGAGAAAGAGAACAAGAAGTTAGCAGAGCTTGGTCTTGAGGAACTGAAGAAGTATTCGACGGTGATTGAGGCCGACGTATACGAACATCTCGGTGCGGCAAACGTTGTGAGCAAATATGCAACTGAAGGTGCTCCGGGGCCGAGGCAGGCAACCGAGCAGATTGAATACTGGGAGAAGCAGCTGGCAAAGCGATGAGTGCGAGTGAAGATGAAATAGTCGCATGGTTTGAGCGCCAGAGCAAATTATCCGCAGCAGAATTTCCCATCGGCATCGGAGACGACATGGCAGAGATACAATGGGGTGAGGGCACAAGTGTTTTCGTTACCACCGATATGCTGCTGGATGGAGTGCACTTTGAACTTGGCAAAGTCAACCTGGAACAAGTCGGGTATAAAGCCATGGCGGTGAGCCTTAGCGACTGCGCAGCCATGGCAACGGTGCCTGTTGCCGCGGTCGTATCGGTTGCCCTGCCGAAGGGGTTTGGTAATGAGGAACTGAAGCAACTGCATGCGGGGATTACTTTAGCAGGTGATAAGTTTAACTGCAAGCTCGTGGGCGGTGACATTACGAGCTGGCAGGGGGCAGAGCCGTTCGCGATAAGCGTGGCGATGCTCAGTAAGGCGGCGGGCAACAAGCCTTTAAGACGGTCGGGCGCTAAAGTAGGTGATGCTATCTGTGTCACAGGCTCATTGGGTGGTTCGCGGCTCGGCAGGCATCTGGAATTTGAGCCGAGAGTTAGAGAGGCGATAGATATCGCACAGAAAGCAATGGTAAATTCGATGATTGATATAAGCGATGGACTCAGCAGTGACCTGGGTCGAATCTGCCGGGCCAGTAAGGTTGGGGCGATTATTAATGCGGAGCAAATTCCAATATCAGACGAAGCTAAGGAAAGTGAGGACTCATTAGGCTCAGCGCTAAATGACGGTGAAGACTTCGAACTGCTTTTTACGCTTTCTGAGAAAGATTGCGAAAGATTGTTGAGGGAGTGGGACGGGCCGATACAGATTAGGCAAATCGGCAAAATAACGGACAGCGGCAAGATGGAGATAGAAATGACCGAAGGCCAGGTCCTTGATTTGAAAGCCGAAGGATATGACCACCTGAAGTAATTCACGGTTGGAATTTATTATTGGTGACTGCATATGGATTCCAGGATTGTTTCGAATTCGCCGGAGGAGACCATAGAGCTTGGTCGAAAGATAGGGTCAAAGTTAAAAGGCGGTGAAATCATTGGAGTCTGCGGCGAATTGGGCAGCGGCAAGACACATATTATTAAAGGGATCGCGGCGGGGGCGGGGGCCGAAGATAGTAAGCGCGTTACAAGTCCGACGTTTGTTATAGTGAATGAGTATACAGGCCGATTAGACATTTATCATATAGACGCCTACCGATTAAATTCGACAGATGAATTTGAGATGATAGGCTTTGACGACTACTGCGGGGGCGAGTCGGTGGTAGTGATTGAGTGGGCCGATAAAATCGAATCGGCGCTGGAGGGAACAGATTACATCCGTATAGAACTACTTCATGCCGGGGAAAGCAGAAGGGAGATACACATGCGAAACGCTCCCTTACATCTAAAGTAAGGTTGCCTTGCCTGCACCGACGGCGGGGGAAGATGAAATAAACGGGTTTCCGCCTGTTCAAAAATCACTAAAATTCGGCCACATCCGATATTCTCCCGGCCTCAAATTTGGCATCTAAGTGTTTATTTTTTATATTTTTATTGGATATCAGAACAGGGACGCCAGTGAGCGAAGAGAAGCAGGATTTCCGGACGTAGTCTTATTGTTATCAGCTGTTTGAGTGAAACCTTGAAGTTTTCTTTTTCATGGGGGTATTTTCAACCCGAAGAAAAGCACATGCCCAGTTAAGTCCTGTTTTATTTGGGACGATAGTTAAATTGAGAAATGGGTTGTAATTAGAGGAAGAAAAAAAACATTATTAAGAAAAGGAAAGGGTAAGAAGATGAAGGCGAAAAGTGGGTTTACATTGGTAGAAATTCTTATCGTGGTGGTCATCCTTGGTATACTGGCGGCGATTGTGATTCCGCAGTTTACCAGTGCAAGTACGGAGGCCAAAGAATCAGCTCTGGTGAGCGACCTTCAGTCGGTGCGTTCGCAGATTGAGCTGTACAAGATTCACCACAACGATGAATTGCCGGGGGATGCGGCCAACAGTAGCGGTGGCGTTGATTTTACAGACGCGATGACGAGCCTGACCAACCAAGCCGGTGTGGTGGATACAAGCGGCGGGACTGACCCGTTATTCAGGTACGGCCCTTACATGCGAGAACTTCCCATCAATCCGTTTAACGACTTGAATACGTGTACAGTAGACGGCACAGCAAAAAGTGGACAGGGCCTTAGCGACACGGGCTGGCACTTTGTGGACTCAACTGGAGGTACCAATTCCGGACTGTTCCAGGCCAACGATGACAAGGCCAATCCGCTCGATGATCTTGACTGGCATACCGGATACTAAGTTCGTGAAAGCTATGCCGGGATTGTAAAGACGGCAAATAATTGAATAAATGGGCTGACCGGTTTTAGGCGCATAGCCGAAGCCGGTCAGCCCTTTGAAGGTTATAGGAAGAGGTGTTATGAGGGACAGGAATCGCATCTCGTATGTTGGGCTTTTAATGATGGTTATTATACCGTGTTTAGTTGCGCGGATAGTCGCGCCTCGGTTTGTTGAGGCGAACCCGAAAGCAAAGGTTTGCGAACTCATCGAGGGGCTTGAGAGGATGCGTGCTGAACTTGATTTATACCGGGCCGAACACCGAGGCGAACTTCCTCCTACTGATACGGTTGTAAGTTTTAAGACGGCCATGACAACAAGGGTCGGGCAGCACGGTCCGTACATTAAGGCGATTCCCACGAACCCCTTTAACGGTCTTAAGACGGTTCGCTTCGATGGCGAGCCGGCAGGGGCCGGTAAGGCCGGCTGGAGGCTGGATACCCAGAGCGGTCTTTTCCAGGCCGACAACGCTAGATATGCGGCTCTGTAAAAAGTAAAGGAGATTGTTTAACCAACCACGATGGGCCGAAAAACCAGTGATGTCTACAGGGGCCGTGAGGCTAATAAACGTGCTGGCCGTGCTGAAGCAGTCGCTGATAATCAGGTCAGCATCTCTTGATAATGGCTATGAAGAAGTCAAGAAATAAAAATCGCAAAGGGTTTTCCTTAGCTGAGGCGATGGTGGCAACCGTCGTACTTGGTATTGCTGCGGCCGGGGTGCTGTTGCCCTTTACAACCGGGGCTAAGGTACGGGCCGAAGGCACTCGTCGGACGCTGGCGGCCAAGCTGGCGGGCGATTTGATGGAGGAGATTGTCAATACACCATTCGACCAGGTAGTAGGTCAGTATAACGGTCACACAGAGACACAGGGACAGGTCAAGGATGCAAACGGCGTGGTATTCAGTGATTTAAATTACGCTAATTTCAGCAGAGACGCGAGCTGCTTATATGTTTATATTGAGCCGCAGAGCGCGCCATTTGCCGCACCGAATTTTATCTGGGCCACGGTCCGAGTGTATTACAGCGGCGGCGAAATGGTGGTTATAAATCGTCTCATAAGTGAGCATTAAATCAAAGAGTAAAAGGCAGCGCTTTGAAGCTATGAAAAAGTTACGACGTCCATCGTCAGGTTTTGGTAGTAAGGGATTTACATTAGTTGAGCTACTGGTAGCATTAGTAGTTACAAGCGTTATTTTGACCGCAGTGGTCACGTTGGCTCACGCCTTAGGTACGGTAAATGACGCGAGCGACGATACCAGCCAGAAGCAGACGCAGGTGCGCTATGCGACGCTCAGGATTTCAGAGCTGATAAGACACTGCAAACTTATATGCGGCGCACCCGGTGATGATTTGTGTATCTGGCGCGCTGATGATAACGGCGATAATAAGATCAATCCAACGGAGTTAGTCTATATAGAATCCGGTCCGGAGAGGGATTACCTGCAGCTGCTGGACTTTACGTGGTCAGCAAGCTGGAACCTTACGTTGAGCGAAACTCAGGATATCAACACCAAGGATGCGTTGATAGTGGCTTGTGATGACAGGAGGACGCTGCTGCTGCCGGAATGCAGCAACGTCTGGTTCGGATTTGATGAGGCGGCACCGATGAGCAGACTGGTAAGTATCTCATTTGAGCTTTCTGAAAATAGCATTGCGAGGCAGTATCAGATAAACGCCTCACTTCGCGGTTGGGCCGGGCATCTGCTGAACCCGGCCGGAGATGCGATTGTAAGTGACGACGATTAGATATGAACGGCAAAAAGAACAGAACCCATCGGTCAGGGATGGCTCTGCTTGTTGTGCTGATTATCGTGATGGCGATAACAATTTTATCGTTGGGCTTTCTGTCACGAAGCGACGTTGAACTGGCGTGCGGTGAGAATATGATACTTCGAACGCAAATGGACTATTTAGCGGAATCAGGATTGGAGCACGCAAGAGGACTCATTCTTAATCCGCAGGACGTTAGCTCAGAATACTGGACGGGCTCAGATGGGCTGCAACTGGTTTCAGGCAATGATTACTATGATGTTAATGTGGTTAAGCTGGGTGAGTGTAATTACCAGCTAACATGTGATGCATACAGAATGAAAAATGGTGAACGGTTTGGCAGCAGCAGGCTGACAGGTGAGCTTCGTCTTGACCCGTGTATAGCATTCTGGGCCGGTGGAACCTGGCAAAGCGAGCTGCAGACCACAGTCAACGGCGACATCTATTGTGACGGCAGCTTAGGAGGTGAAGGCGACATCAACGGTGATGCGTTTGCAACCGGGAGCATAACCGGAGTAAATATCGAAGGTCGGCAAAATGATGTGGTTACCCAGATCCCCGTGGCCTGGCCCGGGCTTGACATAAACGATTTTAGTTCGACTTACTACTATGGGTCAACCGGTTATGCAGTTCAAAACATCAGCCCGGGCACGTACTCCAACTGCACGTTTGGTTCAGCTTCGAGCGAGCCGCCGGAAGTTTTTTATTGTCCTGGGGATATTGAGCTTGCCGGCAGCGTAACGATAAACGGGATGCTGGTAGTAGACCAAAACATGATAGTAAGCGATGCCAACAGCAGTTCGGTAAACGTAATTACAGCGGGCAAGAATTTCCCGGCTCTTTTGGTCAGGGGTGACGTGGTAATGAGAAATGCTGGGACGCTGCAAGTTAACGGGCTTGCCCAAATTGGTAATAGAATAAATGTTGATGACGGAGCTGCGAATGTGAACATTGAGATAGTTGGCGGTTTGTATATCGCCAACGGTGAGATCGACGGCGTAAACGGCAGTTCGCTTTCGAATTCTATTAATATCACGGCAGCTCCTTCTATAGCATCGATTGAGATTTGGCCGACGCCCGGTAACCCTGTAAGATGGACACCCTGCGGTGGGGCGTTTTTTAGAAGTATCGAAAGAAACTAAAGACGACTTATAGGACCACACAAAAGGCTGAAGGCAAAGCTGCTTATCGGCCTTTACACTCAATAAAAAGAAAAATCAGAAGTATGTTAATCACATCAATCACGTATCCCGGTCCGCACGGAACATCGAGGTAACTCGATGGTTTGTGTCGTATCACTTTAACGATTGTAAGGGTTTTGCTGGCCCTGCTTTTAGTAGGGCGGAGAAATGACTTTTTATGTCGGTTTGAGTGCGTACAAACAAGGTGAGTTAGCAGGGCAAATGCGAGGGCGTGTTGCAAGCGGCAGATGCCGTGGTGCCATGGCACTCAAAGGCACGTTTTAAAGCGCTGACCGGGCAGTTAAAGACACACCTGAAAGAGGACGAAAAAAAGAACGGAGGAAGGGATTCCCAAGAGACCAAACCAAAGAGGGAAGGGTATTAAAATGATGAGTTTACGGTATTGGCTATTGGGCTGTTTCTGTCGTAATCAAACGGGCAAATACTACCGCCGACAGGCAAAGAGCGGCTTTACTATGATAGAGGTTCTGGTCGTGGTGGTAATAATCGCCATAGCGGCAATGATGGTTGTACCGATGATGGGCTCGGCGGCCGACATGCAGCTTCGCTCCGTCTCGAATATGATTGCGGCGGACTTGGAGTATGCCAAAAGCATGGCAATCGGCAGACAGAAAATATACAGCGTTGTTTTCGATACATCGGCCGAAAGCTATCAGATTGAGGACCCCAACGGAATAATTAATCACCCGATCAAGAAGGGGTTTACGTATGTTGTGAATCTGGGCAGCGACGGCCGAACGGACAGGGTTGATATTGCCAGTGTGGATTTTGATGCGACCAACACGGTCAAGTTTGATTATCTCGGAAGTCCTTACAACGGTAATGACACCAATCTTAACAGCGGGACAATCACTCTGCAGGCGGACGGGATGACCACGACGATTACTGTGTGGCCTGTTACGGGATTTATCTCGATTTCGGACTGAGCAGGAGAGAGCTGTAAATGTTAAATTGGAAATTGAAAACGCGCGGTCTACAGCCAATAGGACTCGACATAGGCCACAGCTCTATCAAGATGATTCAGCTGGCAGGCAACGGGGAGCAGGTAACCGTTCATGCAGCAGATAAGATTTGCATTGACGGTGATACAAACGGCGATGCGGAAGAAAGGCGAAGAATTGTTATTTCAGCCATAAAACAAATGTTGGCGCGAAGCAACTTTCACGGCAAGAGTGTCGTCTCGTGCCTGCCGAATGACAAATTAAAAATAACCAGTCTTAGACTGGCTGAGGCGGAAATGGGTGAAATCGAGCAGTTCTTGCGAAAAGAAGTCAGCCACCGCTTCGGGCTGAGCTCCGACAGGGACCTAATTAATTTTTTAGTAGCGGGAAGCACGCGGCAGGGTGATGAAATTAGGAAGGAATTGATATTGTTCGCTGCAGACGATGAAACAATAAAGGGGCACATTGATATGCTTGAAGAAGCGCGGCTCAGGCCGGTTGCGATAGATGCAGTTCCGTGTGCGTTGTTCAGGAGCTTTGAGAGGCTGCTGAGACGTCAAGAAGATAAGGAGCGTACGGTTGTCTTTGTAGACCTGGGAAGCCGGTTCACCACCGTGGTTTTTGGCTGCGGCGGCGAGATTAGTTTTGTTAAACAGATGCAGCTTGGCGGGGAAAAATTCAATCATGAAATCGCAGCCAAATTGGGCATAAGCATCAAGGAGGCAGAGACGCTGCGCGAGAATCTGCGAAGAGAAAGGTCGGTCTCGGGAACGTGTCTTGAAAACGGAAGAAACGAGAACCACATTGACGCGCTGACGCGGCAGGCGGTGGTTGACGCAATCGGCTTAGTTGCGGAAGAGCTGGCAAGAGAGATATCGTTATGTTTTAGATATTACACAGTGACATTTAGAGGCAAGCGCGTAGAGCGGGCGGTTTTTTCCGGAGGCGAAGCACACGAAGGTATTCTGCTCGATGTTTTACGACGGCAGCTGGCGGTTGAGATCGAGGTGGCACAGCCGCTGAAAGGCTTCGAGATGACAAACGTCAAATTCGACGCGTGCAAGCGTGGCTCACTTTGTGACTGGGCTGTGGCTGTTGGCCTTAGCCTGAAGGGCTGGAAAACAGGTTCCAGCCTTGAAGGGGAGGAACATGAGTGTGCGGGGCATATAGAAGACCGCAGGGGACATGATGACTATGAAAGAAATTGATTTTCTTCCAAGCTGGTATAAAAACGACAGGCGGCAACAGATAAGCTACAGGACACAATATATCGCTTTAGGTGCGACATTTGTGGCGATGATGCTATGCAACTTTGTTGCCACCGTGTCGATTGCAAGAGCGACAAAAGAGCTCGCCGAGGGAAAAGTCAAGGCAGCAGTGGCAAAAGATATATCACAAGAATTCGCCAATGTTAAGAAGTCGGTGACTGACCTGCAGAACAAGGTCAATGTCCTCGATAGAATAGACTCCAAAATCGACGTTGGGAGCGTGTTGGCCGAGCTGAGCTTTCTAATCGATAAAAAGATAGTACTGAGCAAAGTAGAACTAATCGCCGAGAAGTTCGCAGGGCGGCTTTCAGAGCAACCGAAGAGCGGTTCAGTTATTAAAGCTGCGAGTGCTAATTTTGTCGGCAAAAAAAGAGCACCGCTGGGTGACGTCAGGTTTAAGCTGGTGTTGAGCGGAGTGGCAGCAGATGCAAGCGAGGTGGCGGAGTTGATATGCAGGCTGGAAGAGTCGCGATATTTTCGACAGGTGTATCCCTCGTTTTCGCGAAGCGTAAAGATGAAAACATCAAGCAACGCTGCTGGAGAAAGTCTGCAGGTGACTAAGTTTGAGATAAGTTGTCATTTGGCAAATTATCAGCAAGAGAGCGTTGTGCTGGCTAAGGAACAGCCAACCAGAAGCTTTCGGAGGTAACGGATAAGCTGATGTTTTTTGGGAAAAGACAACAAATAATAATCCTGATTCTGGCCGGGATGCTGGTAGCCGATTTCGCATTGTTTGGGTACCTGCCTCTGCGAGAGCGCATGAGAGCTGTCGAGCAGAAAAGAGCCTTGCAGGCACTCGGTATTGTTAAAGCATCGGCCCAAAACGCACAGCTGCTTGCACTTAAAGAGGAACTAGTGAAATTAGGCAGGGCAGTCGGGAACTATGAGCGTCAACTACCGCAAGAAAGGACTCTTGGAGAGTTTTTGCACAGAATTGCCAATTTGATGGATGGACATAATCTTCGTGAACAGCTGATTCAGCCGGACAAGGAAATACAAGCGGACGAATTGCGCTGTATACCGGTAAGTATGCAATGCAAAGGCAGGTCAAGAGGGATATTTGAATTTTTAAAGTCGCTGCAGAGTTTAGACAGGCTGGTCCGCGTGGAGCAGGTAAGGCTTGTGAATGACAGAGACTTTAACGGCATAGTAAGTATGGAGATAAGTGCTGTGGTTTATTACAGGTCTGGCGCTGAACAGGGATAAGCACAGCCCAATGTAATCAGACCATAGGGTTTATCACGAGAACATGAAGCAATATATGAGAAATAACGGTAACAGAGTTAAAAGTCTTTTTAGTCAACTGGCGGCAGAGAAGAAAAAGACCGTCATAGCGTTCTGTCTGATTGGTGTGATGGTTTTTATGTGGGCCAAAGTGCTTGGCAAGAAGACACCGCAGGGCGCCGAGGCGAGAGAGCTGACACGATCGGCGATGTCAGGGCAGTCGAGTTCGGAAATGAAAATATCTTTTGTAGAACTGCCGAAAGTCGAAGGCCGAAATGATGTACTTACCAGAGATGTTTTTGCTGCAGACGACTGGCAGGAATTTGCGAAAAGTGGAGTCGGAAACTCAAACGGTATTAAAGAAGTTAATGTGTTTTCAAAAGGTGTCAGTGAAGAAGTAGTCAGGCGAGTTGCAGATAAGCTGAAGCTGGAAGCAATAGGACTAAGCGAAAAACCCGAGGTTTTCATCAATGATAAGCTGCTGACGATAGGAGGCAAACTGTTCATCAAGGAGGGTGTCGAGACGTATGAATGTGAAGTAGTGGAAATTGAACAAGAGATGGTGTTAATAAGATGTGGAGAAGCGGAAATCAAACTGAAACTTATGCAGGTAAACGAAATAGTTGATTAAACAGAAAGATTGGTGACCGTTTTGCGACAAGCCGCAAAATGGGAACACAATCTATCGGAAGAGAGGTTTTTAAGAAAAGGAGCTAAATTATGTACTGTGAGAAAAAGTCAAAGAAGAGAATGAGAAAGAGAAGTGATTTGTTGGTATGGTGCATTGTGCTGGCAGTGATGGCAGCGATTGCGACCGGAGACGTTGGGCAGGAGGCCGGTGAGGCTGAATCAGAGATAAGCGGGATTGAGACAGGCATCTATGAAGATATCTCCATGGACCAGACGATTCAGTCCATCACCTTCAAGAAGAACATAGGCATCCGTGATGCGCTTCGTTTTTTGGCGGCCAAGTATAAGAAGAACATTGTGCCTTCTGCAAGCGTTGACGGCATGCTTACGGTTACCAGCCTCTACGACGTGACGTTTGAGGAGGCGCTGGATGCGATTCTGGGCTATAACTTTAAGTACGACGAGGACGGCAATTTCATCAGGATATACACCGCCGAAGAATACAAAAGGTTCAAGGAAGACAAAAGCCGGATGACGCACAAGATCTTTACGCTGTATTACATCACGGCAGCAGAGGCCGAAAAGCTCGTCACGCCGGTACTCAGCAGCTCCAGCATCATACAGGGCAGCACTGCCGCCAGAGAAGGCATATCAATAGGCAAAGAAGGTGTGAGTGGATCAAAAGTTGGCGGCGACAATATGGCATTGCACGACACCATCGTTGTTTATGACTACCCTGAGAATCTGGCCAAAGCCGAAGAGGTCATAGCGGCGATTGACGTCAAGCCGAAACAGGTGCTTATCGAGGCGACCATTCTTGCCGCCAAGCTTACTGAAGGAATAGAACTCGGTATCGACTGGAACACAGTAGACGGTGTCGAAGTAAGCAAACCAGACACTGAGGGAGCGCAGACGGACGGATTCAATGATTTTGTCACGGGAGTCACCGGACTGAGTGTCGGCATAACTAACGACCACCTTCGCGTCTTGATTCGCGCCTTAGAAACGGTTACCGATATCACTATTCTCGCCAATCCGAAGATTTTGGCCTTGAACAAACAGGTCGGAACGGTGTTTATCGGTGAGGAACTCGGTTATAGAGACAGGACCACGATTGACGCCAGCGGTACGGCCACAGTCGGTGAGGTTAGCTTTTATCAGACAGGAACCAAGCTCTCGTTCAGGCCTTACATAGGCAACGACGGTTACATCCGTATGGACATTTACCCGCAGGACAGTTCAGGTGGGCTGGATGAGGAGGGTATCCCGTTCAAAACCACCGCAGAGCTTATGACCAACATAATGGTCAAAGACGGCCAGACGGTAGTGATCGGCGGGCTGTTTAGAGACTCGGTAACAACGACACGGTCACAGGTTCCGGTAGTAGGTGATATACCGTTTGTCGGAGCGGCGTTTAGAGGTACAGATGACAGCGTAGTCAGACAGGAGATAATAGTGATGCTCACGCCGCATATCATCAGCGAGCCCGAAGAAACCGACGGTGAAGCAAGGGCGGCTGACATTGCGCGAAAGCGCTATGGCGCTCGGACGGCACTTCAGGGTATAAGCAGAGCGAGATTTGCCGAGGACCATTACGCGAACGCTGTCAATTACTATGCCGACGGCAACAGCGTGGCAGCCATGTACGAAGTCGACGACGCCCTCGTGTTTCGTCCGACCTACCTTGAAGCCCTGCGCCTGAAAGAGAGAATCATCGGTGAAATATCACCGGATGAGGTTGGGCAAATCGAGCGCATCATGTTAGGTGTTATTGAAGAGGAAGAAGCCCCTAACTGGCGCAGATATTAAACAGCGGACAATGTAACGAATCGGGGCTCCCAAGCTGGCACGCCAGTTTGGGGACCCCGTTGGCATAATCAATAATTGCGCGGTTTGAGAAACTGCTTAAGGCAGGAGTTTGAAATCGCGAGGACACGAATAACTGTAAAGACAACCGATGAGTTGTCACGGCATCCAAGCCAACGGCCTAGAAAGGAGATTTACGATGTTACGGAAAACAATTGTGATGGTGACGATGGTTGTGCTGGGGGTCTGCGCGGGCTGCGAGTCACATGCCACGCAGAAAAAAGCGGCTGCGGACAGATGGGATAAAGCCACTTCTCGAATGAAGCTTCCCTTAGCTGAGCGGCAGTACAAGTCAGGAAGTTATCAGCAGGCAACCGAGACGGTACGGCAGTGCCTAAAGGCCGACCCGGATAATCCGCAGGTCCAGCTTTTATATGGGAAAATACTGCTGGCGAGCGGGCGGCGCAGCAAGGCATCAGAGCAATTTGAGCTTGCTCTGAAATCAGACAAAAAGCTTGCAGAAGGCTGGTACTGGATGGGTGTCGTTGCGGAGGAAAGCAGAGACTACGACAGAGCCTGTGAACACTACATAGAGGCCTCGTTGCTGGAACCGAGCAACGTCGATTACATCCTCGCCGTTGTCGACGTCCTTGTAGCCCTAAACAAAAGCGAGCAGGCGGTAAAGCTGCTGAATGCGAAGATGAAAGCTCTGCCCCACAACGTGTCGCTGAAAGTAGCTGCTGCTGACCTGGTCTTGCGAGAAGGCGATACCAAAAGGGCAATTCGGTTGTACGAACGGGTGGCTCTGTTGGTAGACGACAGTGGCATAGTAGAGTCTCTTGGGTACTGCTACATACTCGATGGGCAATGGGACAAGGCAGCTGAGGTTTTTGAAAAACTCCTGGCCGAGCATAAGGAAGACAGGAGCACACAAGAGCGCCGCAAACCGACGAGTCAGGAGGAGCAGAGACGTAAATCGCTACTGCGTGTGCTTGGCATTTGCAATATGAACGCAAAGCAATACGGCAGGGCGGTAAGCTGCTACAGCAAGTTAGCCGCCGAAGAAAGGGAGAACGCCCAATTCTGGCTTCAAATGGGTCAGGCGGCATTAGGTGCGCGAGCCCCAAGCAGGGCCTTCATGTGTGCCCAGAGGGCGTTGACTTTACGGCCAGGTTATAGTGACGCCATTGCGCTGCTGGGCTGTGCTCAATATGCCAGTGGCGATTATCTGGGAGCAGTCGAGAGCTTTGAAAAGATAGCAGCGGACGGTAAGAACGGAGGTTTTTCGTGGCTGATGAGGGCACGATGCTACGAGCACCTGGGCATGAAGAGTCAGGCCGACCGGGCGTACGAAAAAGCAATGGAGATAAATCCAGACAGCGAGCTCGGAGGTTTTCTGGCCCAGGGCAGAGGTGCGGAGAATTGGCCGGAGGATTGGCCGTAACCAGTTGGGAACTAAATTGTAGTTTGGAGCGTGCAAAAGAGCTTGGAGTTATTGTTTTGAAATCGGCAAGTAATTTATATGGAAGAGGCTCACGTTTTGCGAAAAGTTGCAAAATGGGGCCTTTAGGGGGCAGTGTTGTCCTGTGTAGTTTGTTTATCGGGGGCCTCGCCGAGTGGTTCTGGCGCGCCTGGAGTACTGAAGCAGGTCGGGGTTTTTCCAGACCTGCCTTTGTATGGGGCTGGGGCTTCACAGCGTCGGTATGCTACGTTGCTTCGGCTGTGGGCGTGATTCTGCTTTGCTGGCACTGGTCAAAGCTGGTCAGGGGAATCATGTCCATAGCCCGGCAACTCAAGGATGAACAGCCAACCCACATCAAGCCAGGCAGCAACCAGACCGTAAATGAACTAAGTGAAGCGGTTAATGAACGTTTTAACAAAGAGGGCGGTTATATAGCGGAGCTTGAGAAACAAGTCGAGGATTTGCAAATTCAGATTCAGATCTGGGAAAAACGAGAAAGGAGCACGGAGGCGATTATATACAGCATTCGCGATGCAGTTATTGTTGCTGATAAATATGACAAGCTGCTAATGGCAAATGAGGCAGCGGGCAAACTCTTCGATTTCGATTCCAGGAATTCGCAGCATAGACCTATTGGTGAACTGATCCACGACGAAGGACCTGACGCAGGTGAAAACGAGCTTGTAGACCTTTTGAGCCAAAGTAGAGAAGGAAAAATACGGCACACGAGGCGCGAGATTAATTTTTCAAGAGACGGTGAGTTAAAGACCTTTGACTGCATTGTTTCGTGCGTCTATGAGCAGAAAGAGGAGATTTGTGGAGTGGTGGCGGTGCTGCACGATATTACGCGCGAGAAAGAAATATCTCAGATGAAAAACGACTTTGTAAGTGCGGTCTGTCACGAGCTGAAGACGCCCCTTGCTTCCATCACGGCGTACTCGGAAATGCTTTGCGACGGTGAAGCGAGTGATGAGCAGACAAGGAAAGAGTTTTATTCGGTGATTCAAAGTCAGGCGGAAAGGTTGAATCGACTGATAGAAGAGAGCCTAGATACCTCACGCATAGAGTCAGGTCTGACGAAGGTGGATAAGAGACCGGTCAGTCTAACGGTATTAATAGAAGAGCAATTGCAGATGATGAAGAGCCGCGCTGAAGAAAAGAACATTGAGATTACAAGGGGCAAGCCGATTGTTTTCGACCAGGTGTATGCGGACAGGGACATGATTTCACAGGTTATTATCAACCTGCTCAGTAATGCCGTTAAGTATACGCCTTCAGGAGGTTCGGTGAAAATCGAGACGGAAGTTGACGAAGCGGCAGGTCTGATACGAGCCGACGTAACCGACACGGGAGTCGGAATTCCTGAAGAAGAAATAAAACATGTCTTCGACAAGTTTTACAGGGTCAGTGCAAATAAAGGGCAAGCCAAAGGGACGGGGCTGGGACTAAACCTCGTTAAACAAATAATTGAAAAGATTCATAATGGCCGGGTGTTTGTCACGAGCAAGCCCGGCGAAGGCAGTACGTTCGGCTTTGAAGTGCCTTTGGCAACTGCAAGGGCGGCAAACGTATAAGGCGTATTTCTTTGAGATGAAAAGTCCTTTGTGGAGGCAGAGTAATGGCGGAAAGAAAAGTTTTAGTTGTAGACGACGAGATACACATCATCCATGTGGTAACGATAAAGCTCCGGAACAACGGCTATGAGGTGATATCGGCGGAGAACGGCGCCGCTGCTTTTGAGCTGGCCTGTGAGGAGCAGCCGGACATTGTCGTAACGGACTTTCAGATGCCCGTTATGACAGGTCTGGAGCTTGTTCGGGAACTTCGCCGAAACGAAGCAACGAAAGACACACCTGTGATTATGTTAACAGCCAGAGGCTTCGCCATCGAAGAAGAACAAAAGGAAGATTTGCAAATATCGGAATTTCTCAGTAAACCATTCAGTCCCAAGGAGCTGTTAAGAAGCATCGAGGACATTCTGCACCAGAGGGCGGTAATGCAAAAGAATTGATGATGTATTTTTGGAACCCAGGAAGCTATGCTGGATACAATCGGAAAAAAAATAAATTCATCACAACTACGCAAATTAAAGGGATTCGGTAGCACAGTAAACAAATTCGGCGTCAATTTTGCAGTTTACGACGTCAATAACGAACCGGTTTTGCTGTGCGATAACAGCGAATTCACAAGTAACTCCGAACAGCTGAGAGAATCAAGCCGGCAAGCTCTGGAGCGAGCAGATGACCAAAACAGCACGGGAAGGGCGGGTGATATCTGGCAGTTTGGCGAGGCCAATCAGGTCCTTGCAGGTATTCTGAAATCCGGCAGTGAGTTTGTCGGAGTTGCTTTGATTGATTTAGGTAATATGCCGGCTGAGGAGGGCGAAAAGCTAAGACAATTCTGCAGCGACAAGGACGTAAATTACGAGCAGCTTGGCGCTTTATCAGAAGCGTTGATTCAGACAAAGGTCGATTGTTTAAAGTCGGTTCTGGGGCTTTTAGCGGAGGATTTTCAGACGCAGGCAAGAGCTGAAGAACAAATCGAGATAATAAGTACTGAATTGGCGCAAACCTACGAGGAACTTGTGCTGCTACACAAGCTCAGTACCAATATGAAGATTACTGAACCGGATGCCAACTTTCTGCAGATGGCCTGTGATAAGCTGACCGAGATTATCAGCGTCGAGGGTATCGCTGTGCTGCTGGAAAAGACAGTAGAGGGCGAGAAGCAGTTGGTTTTGGCGGCGGGGATAGGCCTGATAGACATAGACGCGCAAATGGCCGCTATTTTGAAGAACCGTCTGGCGGAGGAGATAAGCAGCGGCCAAGAGGCACTGCTGGACAGCGAGGTGGATTCGCCCCTGAAGTATGAGTGGCCGGAGCACATAAAAAATATTATTGTGGTGCCCCTGTGGGGCAAAGACAAAACGCAGGACCAACTTAGAGACATCTCGATTTCACAAAATAAGCACAAGAGGGCAGAGCCGCAAGATGGTCCGGGCGGCAACCACATAAGAGGCCTGATGGTTGCGATAAACAGAATCGACAAGCCGGATTTCGACAGCACCGACGTGAAACTGTTCAACTCAGTGGCGAACGGATGCGCGGTGTTTATCGAGAATGGCAGGCTATTCAAAGATCTAAAGGAATTATTTGTAGGTGCTTTAAGAGCGCTAACAAGCAGTATCGATGCGAAAGACCAATATACACGCGGTCACTCTGAGCGGGTCGCATTTATTTCGCGATGGATTGCAGAAAGGCTCGCCGAGGAAGAATCACTAAAAGAAGAAGATATACATAAGATTTATCTGGCTGGATTGCTGCACGACATAGGAAAAATGGGAGTAGATGAATCAATACTGCGAAAGAAAGGCAAATTGACTGAGCAGGAGTTTGACCATATAAGGGCTCATTCATCGATAGGAGCAAGCATTTTAAGTGAAATAAAGCAGATGCGTGACATCGTCCCGGGTGTATTGTCGCACCACGAGCGGGTTGACGGCAAGGGTTATCCCAACGGCTTAGTCGGCGAGCAAATTCCGCTGATAGGGAAAATCATCGGGCTGGCAGACAGCTTTGATGCAATGACGTCGAAGCGGGGCTACAGAAACGCGATGACAGTGACAGAGACACTTGCAGAGATAGAAAAGGGACTGGACACGCAGTTCGATGAGAAAGTTGGCAGGGCATTTATCAACAGCGACGTCTATCACCTTTGGGACATTATGCAGGATGGATTTGCTGAAATTTATGGTAGCCGCGAGTTTGCAGAATATGGCACTGTCGCCGTAGGGAGCATAATCAGATGAGAGTCAAGACACAAGATTATAAGGATGTTACGGTTGTCGAACTACAGGGGGAACTCGACGGCGAATTTACCGAGGTGCTGCAAAACACGATTACGGAAATAATCTCGGCCCACAAGGTTGGCATCGTGCTTGATATGAGCAACGTAGGTTTCATTGACAGCCAAGGTCTGGAGAAACTGCTATGGGCGCGGGACTACTGCAACGAGAACAACTGCCAACTTCGCTTAGCGGGCCTTGATGAAAACTGCGCGAAAATTCTCGAAGTTACGCGACTTGATAAGGAATTCGAGCGGTACGTGGAGCTTGCCGAGGCGGTAAAGAGCTTTGTGTAGAGGTAAGGTGCCGCCCCGGCGACATTATGACCAGCTCCGGCGAGAGGAAAAACGATGAGCAAGATAGCGGTGGAAAATAAGACGCAGCTTGGACAACTGCTGGTAGCGCGTGGCATTGTTACGCGAGAGCAGGTTGAGAAGGCCCTGGCTGAACAAAAAGAGAAGGGCCACCGCAAGCTACTCGGCGAACTTCTTGTCGAGATGAACTATTGTACGGAAAATCAGATAGCCTCGGCACTGGCTGAAGGCTACGAAGTGCCGTATGCGCAGGTTAATCCGAAGATATGTGATGCCAAGGCGATTGAGATTTTGCCGAGGGAATTTCTGGAAGAACACATTGTCCTTCCGTTGTTTAAGGTTTATGACGTTCTGACGGTAGCGGTCAGCGAGCCGACGAACGTATTTTTAATAGATGAAATAGAGCGTATAAGCGGCTGCAAGGCGCAGATAGTTTGCGCGACGACAAAGGACATCAAGGCGACGCTTCAGACATATTTGCCGGCCGCCAATGTCTTCGTCATAGATGATATCATCGATGATGAGGGACTTGACGATTTCACACTGATAGAAAATATCACAGAGGATATAAGCGACCTCGAACAGGTGGCAGGCCAGTCACCGGTCGTTAAGCTCGTCAATTATCTGCTTTACAACGCCGTGCATGAGAATGCCAGTGATATTCATATCGAGCCGGACGATAAAAAGCTGCGTGTTCGCTACAGAGTCGACGGCAAGCTGTACGAAAGGATATGCCCGCCCCATCAGATGCATTCCGCAATTGTTTCGCGTATCAAGATTATGTCAGAACTGGACATTGCCCAGCGTCGGCTGCCTCAGGACGGCGGTATTCACGTATTAATGGAGGGCAGGCCGATTGATTTGCGTGTTTCAGTTATGCCGGGCAACTTCGGTGAGAAGGTGGTTATCCGAATTATTGACCCGGAGAAAGTCCTTTTCAGTCTTGAGTCGCTCGGATTCACCTACGAGAACCTCCAGCGCTTCAGACAGCTAATACAATCACCAAATGGTATAGTTTTGGTAACCGGGCCGACCGGTTCAGGAAAGAATACAACACTTTATGCCGCCCTGGTTGAACTGAATACCGAGGAGGTCAACATCTGCACGGTTGAAGACCCGGTAGAATGCAACATATCCGGTATAAATCAGTTCCAGGTTAATGAGAGTGCAGGATTTCAATTTTCAACGGCGCTAAGGAGTCTGCTGAGACAAGACCCGGACATCATAATGGTAGGTGAGATTCGTGATGAGGCCACGGCCAATATTGCCGTACAGGCGGCCTTGACTGGTCACCTTGTTCTCTCAACGCTGCATACGAATGATGCGGCAGGTGCCGTGACTCGTTTGCTCGATCTTAATGTCGCGCCTTATCTTGTAAGCGCTTCGCTGATTGCTGTTTTGGCGCAGCGTCTGGTGCGCAAGATATGCACGGCCTGTAAGACGGAATACAAGCCGCCCGCAAGTATAAAAAAAGTCATTGAGAAGCTGGGCGGTGAGATTGAGAAATTTTATCGCGGTGTAGGTTGTAAAAAATGCCGGAACACCGGCTATGCCGGGCGAATTGCCATCCAGGAATTATTTGTGCCGGATGAAAACATTATGGAAATGATTAATGAGCGGGCAAGTTTGAAGAAACTGCGTGACAAAGCCCTGCAAAACGGGATGGTTCCTCTCCAACTCGATGGTCTTGAAAAGGTAAAAGCGGGAATTGTACCTATCGAGGAAATACTGCGAACCGCCCAAATAGAAACGTAGAATATCAGATATACTGTGAGACGTGAGAATAAGAATAAATGACCATATCATCAGCAAATACCACAGAAAAACCTGACCTCGTAAAGAAAGAGAGCCAGCCGGGTCCCGGTAGCGGCGGCCGAGGGCAAGACAGAAGCGGCCCCGACAAAATTGGGGCTGATTTGGATTCGGTAGCACAGAAAGAACATCTGGAGTTCCGGGCAGAAGCTGAAACACAACGGCTCCGCACCGCAAAGATAAAACAATCTGACCTGATACTGTTCACTACGCAGCTGGCGGTCATGCTGGACAGTGGGGTGGTACTGAGCGATGCGCTTGACGCTATCACCGAGCAGGCCGAATATGGCGCGTTCAAGACGATAATTATGGATGTCTCTGAGATGGTCAAAGCTGGTGAAAATTTTTCGAAAGCACTTGCTAAATTTCCAAAAACTTTCAGTCCGATGTTTACCAGTATGGTCAGGGCCTCGGAGGCGTCCGGAAAAATGCCCGACATGCTGCAGGTGCTCAGCGGTTATCTTACTTTCGAAGTTGATACCCGCAAGCGCATCAAGGGAGCACTTACATATCCGTTTATAATGGCGCTGATGGCGGTGGCTGCAACGGGGACGCTGATGTTCTTTGTTTTGCCGAGATTTATGAAAATTTACGAATCCAGGGGCGCTGCCCTTCCAAAACTGACTCAAATGCTGGTTGGCTTATCGCGGACATTGGGTGATTTTCAGGTGATGACGATTATCGTAACAGCGCTGATACTGATGTCCATGGCACTATACTACTGGGCTGGGACGATAACCGGCAGGCGGGTGATAGACTTTGTGAAGATCCATACCCCTGTATTGGGCACAATGTTCATCGATATGGTAGTGACCCGGAGTATGCGTATTATGGCAACGATGGTCAACACAGGAGTAAATTTGCTTGACGCGATAGAAGTCATGCAGGGCTCATGTGAGAATTATTACTTCCAGGAGCTTTGGGCTGGTACGGACAAAAAGATTCGCGACGGTTACCAGTTGTCCGAGGCGATACAGATCTCAATGGGCGGTGGTCAAACAGGCCAGACCCAGTTAATTGCACCAGGGGTCATCCAGATGCTTCGAGCTGGGGAAAAGAGCGGCAAGCTCGGCGAGGTCTGTGATAAGATATCGGTCTTCTACGAAAAAAAGCTGGAGGCTTCAATTAAGAGCGTTATGGCCCTTATAGAGCCCCTGATGATTACAATTTTGGGGGCCATTATTGGCACAATAGCGATAGCACTGCTATTACCGGTGTTTAGGATATCGAGTGTCATTGCTCACTGATTAGTACATTCCGCGAGCGGTCAAGCCCATCAGACCTATCACAGAGAAACCACTAAAACGAACAACAATCAGCAAAAACGGTCAGCCTTGGCCGAAAATAGCAACTCATCCAAGCTGGGAAGGCCCGGCCACCACTTTGATTTAATCATTTCCACGCCACAAAAAAGGCTTGCAAAGAGCAAGACAGGTGATTATACTTGTTAGATTGTGTTTTTATAATGTTCTGTAAGGTTTTACAATAAGCACGCCAAAGCGCTGCTGTGCCAAGTGTTGAGTGTCTTACAAAGATGTGGTCATAGCCATATCAGGAAAGGATAACCGAAAGATGTTGACTAAGCAGGCAAAAAAGGAAATTATACAGGATTTCAAGACACACGACGGTGATACAGGCTCGCCTGAAGTACAGGTTGCATTGTTGACGAAAAAGATCAACGAGCTGACCGAGCATCTCAAGGTTCATCGCAAGGACCACGCATCGAGGCGTGGGTTGCTGAAAATGGTCGGAACCAGGTCGGCACTGCTGAAGTACGTGAGCAAAACAGATGTTGCGCGTTATCGAGAAATTATATCGCGCCTGGGGCTGCGAAAATAAATGAGCACAAGTTTTCAACTTACCTGTGCGATTATAAAGAGGTAGTATATGTTTAATGTGTGTAAAGTGGAAAGACAAATCGGGGGCAGAGTATTATCCATTGAGACCGGCAAGGTTGCCAAACAAGCGGACGGGTCAGTCATGGTTCAATACGGCGACACTGTCGTCCTTGTTGCCTGTGTAACGGCCCCGCCCAGGAATGAGGACATTGATTTTTTCCCGCTGAGTGTTGACTATCGCGAGAAGCAAAGTGCGGCGGGGAAATTTCCCGGGGGATTTATCAAGCGTGAGGGAAGACCAAGCACGAAGGAGGTTCTGACGGCAAGGATGATTGACAGGCCGATTCGGCCGTTGTTTCCCGAGGGTTACATCCAGGAAGTACAGATTATGGCGAGCGTCCTGAGTTTCGACGGTGACAATGACCCTGATGTGCTGTCAATGATAGGCGCCAGTGCAGCGCTTACGATAAGCAGGATTCCGTTCATTGGTCCTACTGGTGCGTGCAGGTTAGGCCGAGTAGAGGGAGAATTTGTAATTAATCCCACGCACAAGCAGCTCGCAGAGAGCGACCTGAAGCTGCTTCTGGGGGGTCATAAGGAAGCGTTAAACATGATTGAGGTGGACGCCAGAGAGCTGCCGGAGGCGGTAATCGCCGATGCCATTGCGGCCGCTCAGAAAGGTGTCGCCCAGGTCTGTGAAATGATTGAAGAACTCCGTGATAAGGTGGGTGTTGAAAAGGAAACCCCGCTTGTTGAAACAGACGAACAGCTTAGTGCACAAATTAATTCGGAGATAGCAGATAAGCTCTACGAACTTAAACAGATAGCGGGTAAGCAGGAACGTAATACGGCCATGAAAGAATTGTTTGAACAGGTCAGTACCGAATACTGCGGTTCCGAGGACAGTGCTGAACAAAAGTGCGATGAGGCAATGTTCAAGCGAATCTTCCAAAAGATAGAGGGTCAGGTTGTTCGCAAGCTGTTGTTAGACGGTAAAAGGTCCGACGGCAGAGGATATAATGAAGTTCGCCCGATTACATGCGAAGTCGGTATTTTGCCCAGGACACACGGTTCGGCATTATTCACGCGTGGCGAAACTCAGTCGCTTGTAAGCGTGACCCTCGGTACTATCAGAGATGCGCAGATCATCGACGGCTTGCTGGAGGAATACACCCAAAACTTCACGCTTCATTACAACTTTCCGCCGTTTTCCGTAGGTGAGATACGCCCGCAGCGAGGTCCCGGCAGGAGGGAGATCGGCCACGGCGCTCTTGCCGAGCGGGCGTTGAGTGCGGTCAGACCGCCTGAGGATAAATTCGCATACACGGTCAGGATTATTTCGGACATCACCGAGTCAAACGGTTCCAGTTCGATGGCTTCGGTCTGCGGGGGCTCACAGGCACTGATGGACGCTGGGGTTCCGGTTACCGGGGCGGTTGCCGGTATATCGATCGGTATGGTAACCGACGAAAGTGGACGATACGAATTGCTGACCGATATTCTTGGTGAAGAAGACCATTTCGGCGATATGGACTTTAAAGTCGCCGGGACGACCAAAGGTATTACGGCGATACAACTTGATATCAAAGCGGAAGGGCTGATGCATAAGATCATGGTTGAGGCGCTCCAGCTCGCCAAGGCAGCCCGCCTGGAGATTTTAGAGACTATGTCCAGGGCCATAAACGAGCCCAAGCCCGAATTGAGCAAGTACGCCCCGAAGCTGATAAGTATTGAAATCGACCCTGAGTTTATCGGCAAAATAATCGGACCGGGCGGCAAGATGATTAAGAGCATCCAGGAACAGACCGACACGAAAATTGAAATAGAAGAAGATGGCACCATTTATATAAGTTGTCTCGGCGGTGACGGCTACCTCGAGGCCAAAGAGATTATCGAGGCAATGACACAGCCCCCGGAAGTGGGGCGGATATATAAACAGTCCAAGGTGGTATCTGTGAAGGACTTCGGAGTATTTGTCGAAATCACGCCGGGTGTTGAAGGCTTATGCCACATAAGCGAACTAAATGACACCTTCGTCAAGAACGTCGGTGACGTTTGTAAAATGGGAGACCTGATACCGGTAAAGCTGCTGGAGATTGACAACCAGGGCAGATTCAAGCTTTCTCGCAAAGCGGCACTTGCTGAGCTTGGGCAGGGTGACGAGAAGAAGGCGGCCGAGAGTGACGAAAAGAAAGTGCTGGAAAGAAAAAGATAGTTATGTTGGCCGGAGGGGCAGGCCAAAACATTTTGCTGTAAGGTCAAGGGAGGGAAAGTACAGGTGTGGCGTTTTTTAGCTTGTTTTGCTGCTGGTTTATTGGCCGGCGTTTCGGCTGTCATTTTCTATATGCGCAAAAAGGTTTCAAAAAACCAAAAAACCAAAAACGGGCATTTCAAACAGTTGGAAGAGTTGAGCAAGCTGACCGGTGAGCTTGCCCATGAGATTAAAAATCCTCTTTCCACCATCAAGATTAATTTAAAACTTGTCAGTGAGGAACTTCAGGATTCGAAGTCGGCTGGGGCCGGCAAGAGGGACGCAGACAGCAACGAGCAGCGACTCGCCAGGGCGCTCAGGAAAATGGGGGTGATTCAGAAAGAGGCCGACAGACTCGAACAGATTCTCGATGATTTCCTGCGCTATGCCGACAGGGCCGAGTTACAGTTGGCGGATGCTGACGTCAATGAGCTTATCAGTGACATGGTGGATTTCTATTCACCCCAGGCCCGCAGCCACTCAATTACAATTCGGCAGGGATTGTATGGCGAGCCGCTCGTTTGTAAAGTCGATGCAGATATGCTAAAACAGGTTGTGCTGAACCTTTTTATAAACGCTCAGCAGGCCATGAAAGACGGCGGCGAGTTAATAATAAGGACGGACAAGCAGCAGGCACAGGCAGTGATTCAGGTTAGTGATACGGGCAGCGGTATCGTCGCTGATAATTTGGCCCATATTTTCGATGCTTATTATTCCTCCCGGCCCCGGGGAAGCGGGCTGGGTCTGCCGACGGCCAAAAGGATTGTCGAGACCCATAACGGGACGCTGAGTGTTAACAGCGAACCGGGCAAAGGAACATTATTTACGATAACATTACCTCTTAAGGCTTAAGTGGAGAGTTAGCTTGCGCGAAAAGGAAAATATAATTCTGG
>CAZENQ010000017.1:34512-45575 GCA_964513655.1 uncultured Pirellulales bacterium
GACCACGCTGACGGAATGGCCGAAGCCCTTGAGAAATCCTGCGCAAAGGCAATCGCAGTTTACAACGGCAAAGACGCGATGGAGATTATACGCAGCGAAAAGGTCGATATTGTCGTTACCGACTTGAAATTAGGCGGCGATATAGACGGGCTGGCCATACTCGAAGAGACCAAAAGGCTCAGTCCGGAGATGGAAGTTATTTTAGTGACGGCCTATGCGACCATTGATACATGTAAGCAAGCCATAAGGCAGGGTGCATACGATTATCTCGTTAAGCCGATTGATATCGACCAGCTTCGGATGCTTGTCGAGCAGGCCGGGCGAAAAGTCTCAGCTGCCGGTCGGCGTCGGGCAAAAGCCGCCGAAGCAGGCGAGGAAGAATTTAAATTCGAGGGCTTGCGGGGCGAAGGTCCCGCGATGAAAGGTATATTTGAGGTACTGCGGCGTGTGGCCCCGGCTAATATACCTGTCTTGATTGAAGGCCAATCCGGAACAGGCAAGGAACTGCTGGCGCGGGCGATACACAACAACTCGCCCCGCTGGGACAAGCTGTTCAGACCGGTGAATTGCGCTGGCCTGACGGAGACCTTGCTTGAGAGCGAGCTGTTCGGCCACGTCAAGGGCGCCTTTACCGGTGCCGCCACCGACAGAAAAGGGCTGTTCGAGATAGTCGACAAAGGAACGCTGTTCCTGGATGAGATTGGAGATATGCCGGCGAATATGCAGGCAAAGCTGCTGCGCGTTCTGGAAGACGGAGTTATTATACCTGTAGGCTCACATAAACCAATCGTCGTGGATGTGCGTCTGATTAGCGCGACAAACCAGGATTTGACAGAACTTACGGAACAGAAGAAATTCAGACAGGATTTGTACTTCAGGATTAAGGGGGTAAGCGTTTCCCTGCCGGCGCTGCGTGACAGGGCCGAAGACATACCGGCCCTTACGGAATATTTTCTAAGGCAAGCCTCCGCAGAGACCGGCTCGAAGGTTACGGGAATAACGGAAGCGGCGCAGGGGGTCCTCAATAACTATGATTGGCCGGGCAACATTCGCCAGCTTCGAAACTGTATCAGGACAATGGTCGTGATGTGTGAGAAGGACAAGCTCGACGTCGCCGACATACCGCCCGAGATACATCAGGTCCGGCAGCTGTCCGGGACAACCGCGGCCGGCGATTTAGGCGGCGTGTCGTTGAATGAGCTGGAGAAGCAGGCCATTATTGAAACGCTGAAAAAGACGGGTAACAACCGGGAAAAAGCCGCTAAAATCCTGGGCATCGGCGAAAGAACCCTCTACCGAAAAATCAAGGAATATAATCTTTAGAGCGCTGCTATAGCGTTTTGTGGGCAGCAAACGTTTTAGTAGTCTTCGAAATCCTGCATCCAGTCCGGCCAGTCGTTCGGCTCAACCCCTCCGCACATAGTCCACCGCCCGCACGTATCGTATTCTCGATGCCACTTCAAAGTCCACAGCTCCTTAAGCCCGACCTTCCGCGCCGAGCCGTCTAAAAAGGCCCAGTTTACAAAGCCGCTGTGACGATTCATGCACACACGACCCATTTGACTGGCACCAGCCCAATGCTCACCGTCAAAATTTGGGGGCTCACTATGTTTGTCCGGCCAGGCACCAAACCACTGGTGGCCACCGAACATGGGTATATTTTCCGCTCCGTCGACATTAGGGGTCTTCCAGTTAAGGTTGCCAGAACCGAACATATCTGTATTGTGCACCCATGAATTTGCCCCGTAGCTGCCGTAATCGCAACCTACAACCCAAGACCACGAGGATGGCTCACCGCACTCGCCGCTGAACATGCCCCAGGCCGTAAACGTACCCGCGCCCCCGTACTGACTACGACCTAACTCTGTACCCGGGATTGAAGCTTCTGGGCAACACCGCAGGTCAGGATTGACGTAGTACGGCCGCAGGGCCTCCATCCACAAATGCTTATGGAGTGGCCCCGGAGGCGGTGGAGTCGTCCAGCCTGTCATAAAGTAGCCGTCGTTGTCTTCGGCATAGGCCAGCCAAATTTGTCCCCACTGCCGGAGGTTCGAAAGACATAGTGCCTCCTTTGCCCTCCTTCGGCCGGTCGCTCCGACGGCGCCAAGCGCGCCCAGCAAAAAAGTAAGACATGCCAGGGTAACAACAACGTCCTTCCTGGTAAAATTCATTTTAAGTTTCATGGCTTAGTCCTCTAAATAGATTTTTTAGTAGTCCTCGAAATCCTGCATCCAGCCCGGCCAGTCGTTCGGCTCGACGCCTCCGCATGTGGTCCACGGCCCACACGTATCGGAATTCCGATGCCACATCAGCGTCCAGAGCTCCTTGACGCCGACCTTCCGTGCCGAGCCATCGAGAAAGGCCCAGTTTACAAAGCCGCTGTGCCGGTTCATGCACACACGGCCCATTTGAGGGGCGCCAGCCCAAGGCTGACCCTCGTAATCTGGTGGTACATCGGTGTCGTTCGGCCAGGCATCAAGCCAGTGATGGTCACCAAACATAGGTATATTTTCCGCTCCCTCGACATCTGGCGTCCTCCAGTTGACCCCTTGCGCGGATGGCGGATTACAAACCCAGGCATTCATCCCGTAGCTTCCGTAATCACAGGCCGTAACAGATCCCCAGGAAGGCGAGGGCTCGCCGCACTCATCGCCGCTGAAGATACCCCAGCCTACAAAAGTACCTCGCCCCCCGAATTGACCACCGCCCGAGTCAGTGCCCGGTATTGCGGCCTCGGGGCAGCATCGAAGGTCGGGATTAACATAATACGGCCGAAGGGCCTCCATCCAATAGTCCGTGTGCTTAGTTCCTTGCGGGGTCCAGCCACTCATAAAATAACTGTCGTTGTCGGCGGCATAGTCCAGAAAGACTTGCCCCCACCGGCTAAGGTTCGAAAGACATAGTGCCTCTTTGGCCCTCCGTCGCCCCGTGCTGCCGACGTTGCCGAGAGTAACCAAAATAAAAACGATACACACAAAAGTTGCTATTAGGTCCTTTTTGCTAAAGCTCATTTTTTTTGATTTCATCTTCTTACCCTTAAACCAGCTTTCGATTTTCGTACTTGTCTTTTCTTGAATTTCACCGGCTTCTTTGATTTCGCTTCGTCAGCACCATCCAGAACAGGCTCCTCGCCATCGCACGCCTGCTCACTTATGGCCCATACGGTATTATTCGCGTCACTTACCAAAAGGGTGCCGTCCCGCGCAATAACGGGGTGGCTCAGCCAGTCATCGCCCTGGAATTGTGCAATCTGGTTTCCGTCGGGGTCAACTACATAGAGGTTATTGTCGTCGCTTGCGGCATATATAAGCCCGCCATCGTCAACCGTCAATGTAAAGCCGCCCACCAATGCACCCACATCCAGCGAGCCCAGCCGGGTTGCCCACTTGACTGTCCCGTCAGGATTGACCGCCCGCAGATATGAGTCATCGAAGGCCACATAGATTGTGCCGTCGCGGGCCAATGCGGGCTTCGACATAGAGCCGCCGCGATAGTTCTTACCCAAAACACTCTTGACTCTGTAGCCGCCTATATATTCAGGCGGTTCCCCAACGCCGAACCAGGTGAACGTGAACGTATAATTCGGCTGCTCCTCCTGTAACCACACAATTGTGCCCGCCAAATCTGTTGACCAAATGGTCTCGCCTGTTTCCGGTTCGACTGCATACAGGTTGGCATTGTAGAGCAGTGTTTGGTAAATAGTGCCATCCGGTGCTACGGAGGGCGAGGCAAATGGCCAGCCAACCATCATAGGACTGTTCGGGTCGCAGGGGTCTACGGGCGCTTCAAAACTGCGGGCCCATATTATGCTGCCGTCAGCCGGATTCAGCGCATAGAGATTCGGGTCATACACCCCGGCGACGTATAGGGTACCGTCCAGCCCTATCTGCGGGGTGGCGAAGATTGCACCGTCTATCGTCGCAAAGCCGTCCGTCTCGAAGCTCCACAGTTCATTTCCGTCCGATGCCAGTGAGTAAACCAGGCCGTCCAGCGAACACGCATATATCTGCCCGGCTGCAAGCCCAGGCGATGCATAGATGGCCCCCTCGGTGGGGTATGTCCACAGCAACTGGCCTCTTCTGCCAATGGCGTGGAGCTTTCCGTCACTTGCGCCGACATAGACTCTGCCTCCCGGTCTTACGGCAGGCGAACCGAGCAGCGGCGAATTTGCATCATAGCTCCAAAGAAGTGAACCGCTCTTGGCATCCAGGGCATACAGCTTGCCGTCTTCGCAGGGTATATATACCCGTCTTTTGTTATGGCTGAGGGCAACGGATGCGGTTACCGGGCCGCCGGTCTGGAACTGCCATTTTACGCAGCCGTACTCCGGCCCATACCTGCTGTGGGGGTTGCGCGGGGGCCTGAGCCGCCGCACCGGGCCGGCTAAGACACATGTGCACAAAACCAGCACGACCAATGCCGCATAAAGCACTAAAGTTTTTCTTGTCGTCTTCATTTTTTCGCTCCTTATTTGGATGTTACCGCTTCCGAAGAAATGGGGGGCTTATGCGAGTATGTCCCTCTTCCTTCGCGTTCCGCAAAACACGATAAATTAATATTACCATAAATAACCGACAAAAACAACGTTTTTTCGCCTTTCTAAGGCCTTGACCCTAAAATAAACCTCCAAAACGAATACCAGCGAAATTTGCCTTAAAAACCGCTTTCTATTCCCCATAGTCCCGTAATTGAGACCGGCGCTACACTTTTTTTAAAAAATTTTGTATCCTCTCACGCAGGACGAACCAAGTCGTGCCCTCCGCCCACTTACAGGCCGAAACGGCCCTCTCCGAGCAGTTTAACACACAGTTTGACCATTTTCAGGAGATGCCCCCGCCGCATATAATCGACCGCATCACGACCACCTCAAAAACAACCGGGGCCTATACCTCACCGGTATAGGCCCCGAATTAGAACCAATTCGACAGGCTAAATGCTTAGCCTCGTGGCAGTGCCTATTACGGCTATGGCCACAGCACCTCTACGAACCATCCTCTCAACTTCGGGATAACACTGACATTATTGAGTATTGACCTTAGCAAGTGTGTCCTGGTTAGGTATGAGAGTTTGGCACAGTATCGCCACCGGACACTTAAAAAACAACGGGGCCTATCTGTTGCAATTGTGAGAGGGGCTCTTATCGGATATAATGCGGCTGTTGCTTATTTTGAGACATCTTGCGCCAGCACGGCCCGATTAACGAATTCGCGCGAAGAGAATATGAGCAGAAAATTGCAGAAAAAACAACTTTTCCCTTGGCAACTGTGTGGATTGGTGCTTGTGATTGTCGTCGCAGCCGTGTGGTTTTTTCGCAGTGCCACTGTCTCATCGAAAGATATTCGCCATGTCCTTCTTATCAGCATCGACACCTGCCGTGCCGATTATCTCGGCTGCTATGGGTACCCGCATCAAATCACACCTAACGTAGATAAAATTGCCGCCCAAGGGGTCATTTTCAAAAATGTTGTCACTGCTGTGCCGATGACTTTGCCGGCACATTGCTCCATGCTAACCGGCACCATCCCCCCGTATCACGAGGTACACGATAACCTTGACTATAAGCTGGACGAGTCCAACGTTACGCTCGCCGAAATATTGAAAGAACACGGATTTGTAACCGGTGGAATCATTAGTGCATCCGTCCTTGATTCGCAATTTGGCATCAACCAGGGATTTGATACGTTCAACGACCGCCTTGAACAGGGGCGGACGACAGGTCTTATGGTTGAACGCAGAGCCGGACAGACGAGCAATATTGCGCTGGCGTGGCTGGCCGAACACAAAAATGAGAGGTTCTTTTTGTTTCTGCACTACTTCGACCCCCATTTTGATTACGTACCACCAGAACCATTTGCTTCGAGATTTGCAGATAACCTGTACGCAGGGGAAATTGCCTATACTGATTATTGCATCGGCCCGGTTATCGAGGCACTGAAGGACCTGGGCTTGTTTGATTCAACCCTTATCATCATCACCGGCGACCACGGGGAGATGCTCGGAGAACACGGGGAATTGACACACGGCTATTTCATCTATCAAAGTGCCGTCCGAGTTCCGCTGATTTTCAAGCTGCCCGGCCAAACCCAATCAAGAGAGGTAGAAGATTTGGTTGGTCTGGTTGATATCGTACCGACAGTCTGCAGCTTATTGAACATTGAGGCGCCGCAGGTCCAGGGACAAGACTTGAGCCCATATCTGCTTGGAAAATCCATCTCAAGGAAAGAAAGGCACATTTATACTGAATCGCTGATTCCCACTAAGTACAACGCGAATACTTTGCTGGGTGTCGTTGGCGAGAAGCTGAAGTACATACAAACCACGCGGCCGGAACTGTATGACCTTGTCAGCGACCCGCAGGAATCACGAAACCTGATAAACCAACAGCCGCAGCAGGTCAGGATTTTGCAGAGCCGCTTACGAGAGATATTGGAAGAGTCGGTCCCGGGAGCCCGCGGGGACAGCAAGATAGTATTGGACGAACAGGCCAGAAAGCGGCTCGAATCACTTGGTTATGTCTCGGGCAAGGTGGCCGAGGAATTTGAATTCGACCAAAGCAAGGGCGATCCCAAAGACCTGATAGATTTACATGTTTCTATTGAAAAAGTACATCATCTTATCGCACGAAAAAAGCTTACCGAAGCCAGGAAGATATGCCAGGAGCTGCTTTTGCGGCACGAGGACTATTACGGCGTTTATCGTCACTTAGGCAGAATCTGCTTTGAAGAAGGCGATAAGCAAAAGGCCCAGGTCTATATGCGTAAAAGCTTAAGACTCAACCCGGACCAGTCCGGCCTGCATTTTAATCTGGCTATGCTGCTGGCCGAAGGAGGCAAATACGATGAAGCGGTTGACCACCTAAAGGAAGTTCTCCGGCTAAATCCTAACCAGATTCTGGCACACAATAAGCTTGCTTTGGTTCTGGAAACACAAGGCGAGCTTGACCGCGCCATCTATTACCTGAGTGAGTCGCTTAGAATCAAGGGTGACCAGCACGAAACGCACAACCAGATTGCCAGGCTCTTCTATCGGATGGGCAGATTTGACGAGGCTGTAAAACACTGGCGTCTGTCTCTTAGACTCAAACCCAACCAGCCTGAGATTGAGAGCGGTATTGCCGCAGCGCTGGCCCAAAAGCAAAAACAAAGTCTCGATTAAATATTAAAACACGGACCGAGATACACGCCGAACAGCTCAGGCTGCAGGATAGCAACGGGGCCTATACCGAAACTAATCAGTATAGGCCCCGAATTTTGGTGCAAACTCAATTGGCTAAATACTTAGTCTTGCATCAATGCCGGTTACGGCGTCGGCCATAGTATCTCGTCAAGCCAGTTATCCGCCACAACCGAATAGTCCTCGAAGTTGACAATGTCAGGGTTGTCCGGGTAGTAATTGGGATCAACGGCAGGGTCGGGTACCCTCGGAACAAAATTAGCCTTTACATCCAGCGGCACATATATGCTCCCCTGTAAGCCTGCAAGGACCGCAATATTACCCGGCTGCAGAGCATAGTTGTAGTAGCGGACCTCGTCGATGGTACCGTCAATCTGTGAACTCAACCATTCGTCTTCCCACGAGCCGATGACGAAGTTGTCGGGGTAGTTGCTGGTATCTCCCCTAATCCACGTCATTGGGCCGCCTACGTCCTGTGGGCCTTCTACAAGGACGCCGTCGACATAGAAGTTACCGTATTGCCCGTCATAGCTAACGGCAAGGTGATACCACGTGTCAATATCATAGATATTCGTCGGCATGACATCCTGCCAATCTCCGCTGTCGGTATGCATCGACAGACTAAAGGTCCCTTGACTCGGGCTTTTGCCTTCGGTGTTCCACAGGTAGAATCCGGCCTCGCCGTCGGTGCCGTTGGTGACAAAAGCACCGTAATACGAGAAGCTGTCGAGCTTTGTCCAGCAGGATATGGTAAAGGTATCAGGCGTCAGCTCTGCAGGGTAGGTGCCTGGTCCAGTCCCAACCCTTTCGGCGCAGACCACATTATAATAGTTGTTGAGACCGTCGAAAGACATCGCGGAGTTACATGGGTCATTGGGGTAGCCGGTTACCCAGCTGGGGGTTGCGCTCACGGTGGCGCCGTTGTTGCTGTAGGCGGAAGAATCCTCAACCGTATTGCCCTCTCCCTCATCAAACTTCCACCAGCCCGCCAGGTTGGCGTCGCAGGGCTCCGTTGCCGTAACATTGTAATCATGAACAAGCCAGTCGTCGCTCATCGCCTCAACATCAAAGCCGTCAATAACGCAGTCGTCTGTCAAATCACCATAAGGATAGGCAACGTCAGGAATGAAAATCAATGCCAGCACGGCCTACGGCCTTTTAGCAGTGGGCTACATCGCCCGAAACCAGGACAAAGGGCTTATCGTGAGCCAGGCTATTGCTAAGCAGTATAACATCCCCATCGAGTATCTCTTAAAGATAATGCAGCAGTTAGTCATGGCGAACGTCTTGCGAAGCAAAAGAGGCCCTCGCGGTGGATTCTCTCTGGCAAGGTCACCCGAAAAGATTACTATGCTTGAGGTTCTCGAGGCCGTGCAAGGCCCTTTCACAAGCGACCTGCTCCTCTCAGAGCATGCCCCAAGAGATAAGTTTGCCACCAAAGCCGAGAAGACTTCTCAAAAAGCCTTCACACAGGCCCGAAATGCTCTAAAGGCTGTAAAGCTCTCAGACTTAATCTGACCCGCATCAACCTTCATGGCAGCTCCGTCCCGAATGATGCTCCTTATGGCTGCTTGAAATAAGGATGTGCAGTCCCACAATTTCTATTCTCCCACGACTTCCCGCCCCTACTGCCTCAAATTCTTAAGCGCAACCAAATTCCCCTTCTTATCCTTATACTTCCAAAACCGCCACCCATCCGTTTCTTTCTTCCGTATCGCCTTCCCCGCACCCGAAGGCGAATCATACGTCCGGCCATTGTACCTTATCCCTCCGTTCGCCCTTACCCACGCCTTGTAGTCTTTCCCCTTGTACCTCGCATAAATCACCTTGCCACCCTCTAATCTCTCCTGTACGCGTTCCTGCGTTTCGCTCCTACTTCGCACTCGCGATCCGCAAAATTTCCACCAAGTCCGACGGGTTGTACGACACAGCCCAAGACCATTCGCCGAAACCGCCTTTTTCGTTTACGGCCCTTATCCATTCGTCCAAGAACGCTCGTTTTGTCTTGTCTTGCTGTGTATCTTGCCCTTTGGTTTCGAGGACAAGGAAATTGCCTGGTTTGAGTTGTATGAGAAAATCTGGCCGGTATTTCCTTATAACACCCTTGAATGTGTAAAGGATTTCAAAGCCAATGTGGTCATTTTTAACCCAAGCCTTCACGTTTTCATTATTGTCAAGATGAAATGATTCTGTTGCTTCCCAAGTACTGTCAAATACACAAAAGTTTATGTGAGATTTTTTCGTATATTCGCAAGGCTTTCCCGTGTACCACGTTCGCATGTTGCCGGTTAAGCGAATGGGATTATCACGGTCAAAGACTGGCTCAAGTCTTTCGACATTATCGTGCCGGATAGCATCAGCAATATGTTGGACAACCTTGTTCATATTGAGGGTTATAATTATGCGGCGTCTGAACTCGTCCTGGTGAAACAGTGACGGAGTAATCTGAATCTTACCCTTTGAAATAAACTGCTCAACAATCCTAATCAACTGAGCCAGAAGGTATTCCTTATTGCCCTTCCAGTTTTTCTGTATCTGGTCATAGTTATCTCTGGCTACCTCAAATATAATTCGTTGCGTTCGTTGTTCTCGACCTAACTTCTCAAGGTCAATCTGTGAAATCTTCGTAACATCAGGTTTGCCGTCAATTATTGGTGCTAATACTGCGATTTGTGCCGTTTCAAAGGCGTTTAATTCCAACGGCTTTACCTGTTCCCAAGTCAGAAACAGTTGGGGTTTGTATACGCGGTCGATGCGAATAACATTTGGCCAGCTAATTTCATATTTCTTTTTCTCAGCCACCGGCTCAATCGCTGTCTTGGGTGTTGGCGGTGGGGGTGGGCCGTTTTCATCGCTTGATTCGTGAGGAAGAAAAGTAAAAGGCACACCGAAAATATTTACATACTCAGCCCTGTAAAAGCCGTTTTCGTCAAAATCCGTGTAAGATATCCTTCTCAAACCTCTGCCGACAACTTGTTCACAAAGCAATTGGCTTGTAAAGGCACGCAGGCCCATAATATGCGTTACAGTCTTGGCGTCCCATCCTTCAGAAAGCATACCCACCGAAATTACTTTCTGTATCTGCTCTCCAGGCTCACCTCTTTTACCTACTGTATCAACTATTTCTCTAAGCTGCTCAGCAAGCTCCGCTTTTGTCATTTTCTTTTTTGGCTTTTCTTCATCATCATTTTCTTCGGTAGCTCCGACCAATGATGCGGCTTCATCCTTAGCTTCTGCTATTTCGAGCACTTTGGAATCAATATGAAGTATCCGCTCGGGTATGCAAAGCTCCTCGATATGTATTTTCTTATGGTCAAAGGCATATTTAATACGAGCGGCAGTATATGTTGTATTTGCTACAGAAATCATCACAGGCGGTGTTAGCTGACCCGATTCTTTCCAACTTTCTGCTGTCTTGAGCCAGTCAATTCCCAAAAGATAATATCCGTTTATCACTAGGTCAGGCAGCGGTTCGTGTGGCTCAGCCTTCTTGCGGTTTATATCATCTTTTACGGTACGGTCTTGATAGATATGATAGAGCTTAGGCTTATAAGTTTTTGCATCTGGTACAGCATCGTCCCTGACAACTACACGAGGTGTTTTTACCAAGCCCGATTCAATTGCATCGTTCAGCCCAAAATCACTAATCACCCAGCCAAAAAGCGTTTCTTCGGAAGTCCTTTTACCTGAGGGAGCAAAAGGTGTGGCTGAAAAATCAAAGCAGTTAAGGATGCCTCGCGTTTTATAAATTCTGTCCAGCCCACCTACCCAGATGGTTGCTTCCTCGGCGCTATCTTTCATATCCCGCATTCGCATATACTTGCCGTGAGCCTCTGGATTGAACCGCCAGGCGTGATGGGCTTCATCGTTTATTACAACGATGTTTTTGG
>CAZENQ010000018.1:0-45574 GCA_964513655.1 uncultured Pirellulales bacterium
GTTGATAGTTCTGAGGCAATGGCATTTGTCGTCTCCGGCGGAGTCTCAGGAAAATGAGTTAAAAACTCAAACTGACTATAATATTGATCTTACTTTTGTTCTCTAACGTGTGAATTGAGATAAAATACCACTTAGGGTATATTTGAAATGCCGAGTACTTCTACATGAAAAAAGGTGAATGTATGAGGAAAATAGACAACAGGCAATATAAGTTGACGCAAATAAAGCCAAAACCTGCTTCCACTAAGACCAATATAAAGGGCAAAAAAGGAAGAAGGTCCAATTCAAAACTGGATAGAAAGGGCATGAAATAGAAATTTGGCGACGATTGCAATGGGAGTTTACCAGAAATCCTGGCATATTAATCGTTTACTTATGCCCTCACTTTTGGTATAGGATTAGTTTTAACGGCTGAAAGATTGTAAGACAGAGGTGCTCTCAATGGGAAATATTAACTCTGTAGGCAGACATGGAAAGGTTTAAGGAGAAGAACACGTGAGTACAGGTACAGTAAAATGGTTTAACGAAAGAAAGGGATACGGTTTTATTGTCCCTGATGATGGCTGCAACGACTTATTTGTCCATCACTCAGAAATCCGCTCGGAGGGCGAAAGGTTCCTTCGTGAAGGCCAGAAAGTAGAGTACGAGATTGGGGAAGGCGAAAAGGACCGTCCCTGTGCCGTCAATGTACGGCCATACCGAAGTTAAATATCATATTGTTAAAACCACAAATTCTCTTTTCCCCCACCGGAAAGTGACACAAAAACCTAGACACGCATTTCACAGAAAGCAAGGCAATCGTGCTGCCGTAAATTGAGATTAATCACACTAAAACTGGACCAGTTTTCGGGGAGCAGACCAATCGCAAGTCCATAGCTGTCTCGTCCCATCTGAACTGGTATTACCAGAATCTCACTGTTGATGCCGGTCAGAAGCTCGGTTCGGGCATTTGCTGGCGTGTTTAACTTACTGGCTATCAAAAACAGGCACAGAGCACCCGCAACGACAAATGCAGGTAGTAACCATTGTTTTTTTGCATTGGCTCTCATGATTTCCCAGTGGTTTCGTTGAGAATCTCTTAAGTATCGTTAATTCCATCTGAAGCATTACATAACCATTGCCTACCGATACAAGTTGTTCTCTCTTTTTTTACTTAAACAGCTCTTCAAGGCCCTCGATTATCTTTTCGCCTACCTCGCCCTCCAAGTGGTCCTTTAATTGTTCTTTCAGTTGCTCTTTTAACTGTCCCTCAAGCAGTTTCCCCAAGTCGATCTCGGGCTTGTCGATAGTACCTCTAAGCGGCAGCGATATCCTGCTACTGCTTCCGCCCGACTTCAATGAATAAGGCAAAGTCACAGTCATATCCAGGCTCTTATCCTCCACGCCGATAACACCCCTAAAGTTAATAGGCTTATCGTCGACATCTATTTGCATATCGTCGTACCGCAGAAAACCCTTCTGTAAAACGAATCTTGTAGGATGGAGGGTAATGTTTTGACCCTGAAAGCTTGAGCCTGCCGCTGTAAGGATTTTTCCAAGTAAGTCCGAGGCCTGCAAACGTAGTTGACTTATCGATATTGTGCCAATTACTTCAAGTTCATTTTCTTGAGTATCACTTAATGGTATCGCAAGCCGTTCGCAATTAAAATCCGCCACACCGCTGACGTTTACGGCGTTGGCAAAAATCGGGTTTACATACATCAACAGTTTTTCTGTAGTTTCCTTGTTGATCTGTACGTCCTTTACTATATGAATTGGCTTTGCTATCTTAAACAGCGCCGGTTTTTGCTTAAAGTCGGCTCCGCCGGCAAAGTTAAATTGGCCATTATTGACTGTTGTGGAAAATGGAGCGATTCCCAAAAGGCCTTTTTGAACCTGGATATCCACCTCGGTAGGGCCAAAATTCAACCCCATATAGCTGGCCTTTGCAAATCCCAGTTTACCTTTTGTGTTAAGGTTGGCCAGCAGCTTGTCTGTCTGGCCGGTTTGATATTCACTGGAAAAATTAATAGTATCCTTTCGGTCTCCCTCAAGTTTCAAACCTTCCGGCAAAAAGGGCCTCGCAACAGCACTAACAGCCGCCCAGTCATATTCACAATCTGCCTGGCCCTGCAATTTGGTCTTATCTTCGTTGATAATCTGCTGCAGATCGCCTTTGATCTTTATTTGAGGGCTTATCAGCTTAAATTCAATTGCTTTCTCAGCAGGATTAATCTCAGCATCAAAAGTAACCGAAATCTTGGCTTGCTCAAAAGGCTTCTGCCCCGGAGAGATGATCTTCAGATCCTTAATCTCTGTTGCATCGGTTGTTATATGATAGCTGTCCTTTTTGGCGTGGACAGAAAGATTGGATACCGCGGTCCCCTCCAATTGCATATCTGCCGGGAAAGAGGCTAATAATACCGCAAATGGCTGAAGCCCCGCCAGGTCAACCTCTGCAGAGATATCAAGTTCCATAGGTTCTGCAGATTTTTTATCTAACGGTATGCTTGCATCTTTTATACTGATCTTGCCGAAGCTTGCATTAGCTTCTACAGACTTAATATCAAGGATGTTTTTGTCCCGTTCAATAGTTGTAGAAAAAGCCATATCGGCTTTCGGCTCAAACGCACTTACACCTTCCGGCGAACTCAAACGAAGTTCCTTAACAACAGATGAGCCTGTTGCAGCAATCTCTTTTTCCTTGATAGATACGGTGCCTTTACTCAGAATCTCACCAGCTATTTTGTATTGACCTATATCTATGAATTGTCCCAACTGGCCCTGAAACTTGGCCAAACTAATCTCTGCATCGTATTCCAGTAATTCGCTGGTTCCTGTACAATTGATCCTGGCAAACGGGGCAGAAACTTCTAATCTATCGAAGTTTATGCCGGACTCACTTGATGTCATTTCCACCTCTGCCCTTACTGGTTCCGATAAAATAACGGTTTTATCCTCAATTATCCCCTGCAGTCCTGCAAGGCTGGCTTGGCCGCTAATCATCCTTCGATTATCTTTGGTTAGAGTCCGGACATTGCCGCTTAGCTGTCCGGAGGTTACCTTTATCCCTTCTCTAACGCCGAATGTATGAGGCATTTGTGATAAAGCTGTAGCTAGATCACATTCAAAAGTACCCTCTAAATTATAAATGGAATCAGCCTCAAGAAATTCTGCCAACGTTTTGAACGTTGTAGGAATTACCCCGCTTGCTTTTGCATCAACCCAATCGCTGTGAATTTGCAGACTGTCCACATTTATCAACCCCGGTTTACTTGTCAGTTCTATGTCAACATCCAGAACATCACTCTTAAACCGGTCCCCTTTAAATCCAGGGCCGGTTATATCCAAAGCCTTGCCCTTGATAATTCCACTTAAGTTTTCAATTTGGCCTTCCTTGATTTCACTCTTTACATGGCCCGAAACGCTGCCTTCGGCTTGGATCTCAATCCCAGCAAGTGCAAAGATAGGTTTTAAAGAACTGATATCCAGATCATTGACCTCAACGGCCAGATTACCGCTCGTTCCTTTAAGGCCCCATCCTTTTGTGCTGGGGATAATCTGGCCGGTTGCACCGATCTTTGACTCTTTGCCTTCATCAACCACAGTCATATCCATGTCGAAACTTGTCTGTTGGCCTGGTGGCTTGAGATTCAGCCTGGAGTTTATCTGTGAAATCTCAACAGTTTCGGACTTTGAACTGGTAACTTTCAGGCTGCCATCATTTACAACGAGGTCAATTCTTTTAATTGGCAGGACGATTGGCCGTGATTCTTTACCTACTGAAGTCTTTCGGTAAGAACCTTCTACTTTCTGGAGCGGCGGGTCTTTGAGATTTATATCTATTTTCGGTTCATCAATTATCGTTTCGCCGAAGGATAGACTGCCCAATAAGATAGAAGCATAGTGAGGCGTTGTAGCGATCTGACTTACCTTGACCAGGATTTGTCCCGCACTATCTTCGAAGCTTAAATCTGTTACCCTTACACCTTTCCACCAGCTCATTGTAAGGCCTGAGAAATCCGTCCTGCCATCAATGGAATTATTAATTTTAGCTAAGATTGTTTTGCGCCCCTTTTCGCTCGACACAAATGCAGGCAGCAGAAATACCACCAGCAGAATCAAAATAACTACAATCGCCAACGCTAGCTTGAGTATTCTTGTCCTGGTTCTCTTTTTCGGTTTAGCTTCAAGTTTTTCTTCAGCTTCCATTGCTTTGTCCTTAAAGAGAACTTAAACTTCCAAAGATACACTACCAGAATCCACCATCTTATTCCAAATCGCTTTCAAAAATTCTTCTGCTATGTTTTATCAACTATAGAAACGCGACTTATATTTTTCTTGTTTTTATTATTCCATCGATATCCAGTGATGCGGTTATAAGCAGAGTTGAGATTTTTCCAGCCAAGTCGTTACGAGAGCATTAAGTTCTTCATCCTGGTAATTGAACTTGGCAATTATTATTTTTTCCTTCTCTGATAATCTCCTGTAACCCCAAAACCACCTTTTTCTGTTTCCTTTTTACTATTTCGGCGGAAGTATTCAGGGAGATTGACATGGAAAAACGAGATGCCATCGGCATCTCTTAATATGTTTACATGTCTTGAACCACCCGTTTCGTGAAGGCGTATCAGGCGAAAGACATCATCAGCCAATTCTGTACTTACGTTACATTTTTTCATTATTTCTACCGAGATATTAGCACTATTTAAGGCATGAGCATTCTTGAACTCATCGTAATCTTTATAATCTTTTCGCTTCACTTTACGTTTCTCAATAGCTCTTTCAATATCATGAGCTAAAGCGGCGATCTTTAAGGCTTCATCAGCATCAGGCTTTAACTTAAGCAGCCACTCCAGGGTGTTTTTTGAGTGTATCGGGTCTTCGGGAACCATGGATTTTTTGATAATCTTTTCAATCTTCTTTTTTACACATTCGTTTTTTTTCATCTTTACCCAGAATCAATACTCTCCTGACATTTTCCACATTTGTCACTACCCCAATCATAAAAAGGATCAGGAATATTCGATTTACTAAGGCTCCAAGAAATATAATCAATATTCTGACATCACGACCGATTCTGAAATAATCATCTTTAGGACCGAGTCTTTTTTTCATTAAAGTGTCATATTTGTCGGCAGTGTAACTGTTCATAAATGTGCCTGTAAGCGCCAAAAAACCGATGATGATATACAGGAAGTTGTCGTTTAAAAAATAAATATGGCAAATCAACCCGAACAGAAGAAAAGCGTCCGCATAACGATCCAGAACGGCATCAAACCATCCTCCGAAAGCCGTAGATTGGTATTTCAGCCTCGTCATTTCGCCGTCACTTTTCATCCGATCCTTGGTCCTGAGATCAACTGTCTGTCAGTATACTATCACCTGACACCCAGTTTTTACGTCAAAAAACGCGCATAAGAGCTGATGGGACAAGTACTTACAGGGGGACGTACGGTCTGAAAATCCGTTGCTCTTTCAATGTGTTTTTAGGTGAGCTTTTTCTGGATAAATTAACATAATTTTTGCCAAACTTGTGCTTTGAAAGCTCAGACCAACGCCCAGTCCATTACTACCTTTTTATTCCACTGTCCTACGACTGTTCTATTTTCGGGGTCACGAATCGTGTGAAATCAAATACGAATAGTAACCTATCGTAGCAGATAATTCATTGTAGAAAAAAGGTTTGCGTTCTAAACCCTTGTTTTATAAAATGTAGTGCAGAGAGCAGGTTCGACACGCCGAAGGCGAGCCGCGAAGCGAATCCCGCCCCCTCCGTTTTTGTTGCGGGATTAGATGGAAGACTTTTCTAAGCCTTTCTGTTTAGCACGACCAATGCCAGGCAGTTCATAATAACGACCACAAGCGTAGCCCATAAATGAGGACGGGCTAGGTGCTTGCAAAAAACTGTGCCGCTTACGCCCAGGAATACAAAAACAGCACCCGATACGAAGTATAGAATTCTCCACGGTCTGTATTTTTTCTCGTCTTTTTCGACCGTTATTCTGGTCCAGTATCTGTATGTAACTCTCATGGGAAGACCCAAAGTGAACTCTAAGAAGTACTTTAGACCAAGCAACAGAAAAGCTGTGCCGACCACGTAACAGCAGAGGCTGCCGTATACTTCTCTAAAGACAGGTATTTTGAAATAGGTCATAGTGATTAGAGCGATTGCTGTAGCGCCTAACGTGCAGTATTTCAGCTTGTTTCTGGTCATGTCTTAGGGCTGGCGAGCTGGAGGACGAGTTTTTCAGCGGCTACTTGCGTTTTTGTTTGGCCGGTCTTTATCGCGTAATCGGTAGCTGCTAACTGCTGCAAAGTAGAGCCTATCTGTTCCAACGACATTTTTCGCACCTGCTTGAAAAAGCTGTCTTTGTTGCCCCATATTCTGAGCCTGCCGGCAACTTCTGGGGGGCTTAGACCATCATTGAGCAATACCTTGGCGTTGAACATTCTGCGGAAATGAAACGCAAATCCGCCGACCGCGGTGTACTCAGCGGATTTATCCTGAGCAAACATGTTTCTGAGTCGGTCAATGGCAGCAGCGACATTGCCGGCCAGACAGGCATCAATCACGGCGAAGATGCTGAATATTCGATTGTGACCGATAAGCGACTCAACATGTTCGGCCGTTATAGCTTTGTTGGTATGCGCGAACAGGGCCAATTTGTCAATTTCGCCGTACAGTCGGGGCAGGTCATCACCGGTCAGCTCGATTAGAAGCCCGGCTGCATCTTTGGTGAGTTTTTTCTCGTGTGCATCGACGGTATATTTAATGAGGCGCGGAGGCAGCTGCCATGGTTTGGGCTGAGTTACGCTGAGTAACTTACCGACCTTGGGCAGCTTTTTGGCCAGCTTGGTTCGGGCATCCCAATTGCTTGCGGTCAATATGAGTATGCCGGTGGGGCAGGGATTGTCGAAATATTTTTCGAGTAACTGACGGTTCTCAGAGACGAATTTGTCCGCACCTTTGACAAGGACTACTCTTGTTTTGGTCAGAAATGGCAGTGTTCTCAGTTCATCCAGTACCGCAGATGCGGAGACTTGAGCGGGGTCGGCATTAAAAAGTCCGGTTACTCTTTCGTCATGCTCGAGCAGCGTATCAAGAAGCTTTTCGCACTCAGCGTTAACGAGTGCATCTTCTTTGCCGGTGATTACATAAATCGGCTTGTGTTTTTTTTCGGACTTGCTTGTAGTTTTGGACATTTTTAGATACAGCGTCGTGCCGATATGCTACTTCGATTTGGGAGTTTTACCGCTGCTCTTTTTTTTGCGTTCAGGTTTCGGGGCTGACAGCAGTTTCTGCTTGGTACCGGACTTTTCTTTCGAATCGTTTACTTTTTCGCTGGGTTTTGTTTCGCGTCTTTCTTGCGGGACAGCGGTCTCGGTCACAATCTTTTCAGTGGCGACGAGTTTGTCATCGGCCTTCAGCTTGATCAGGCGAACGCCCTGCGTCGCCCTGCCAATCGAGCGGACCTGCTCCAGGCCGGTGCGAATAATCATTCCGTTGGCGGTTATCATCATCAACTCATCCTCATCACGTACGGCTTTGAGGGCCACTACTTTGCCGTTTCGGGTGGTAGTTTTTATATTTATCAGACCAATCCCGCCTCGGCTTTGGGGCCGGTAGTCGTCAAGGCTGGTTCGCTTGCCGTATCCGTTTTCGCAGACCGTCAGCAGTGAAGCTCCTTTCTCAGGTATCACCATATCGACCACTGCATCTTTGGAGCGGAGCTTTATCCCCCTGACACCGCGTGCGACCCGCCCCATCGAACGAACGTGCTGTTCGTCGAAGCGTATTGCCATACCGTCTCTGGTCCCAAGTATAATCTGGTCAGTCCCCGTGCTTAATTTGACCCCAATGACGTCATCATTGGGGTCAAGCTTGATTGCGTTGACACCAGTCGCTCTTGGATTACTGTAGGCGGAGAGCTTGGTCTTTTTTACGAGGCCGTTTTTGGTCGCCATAACAAGCTGACGCGGTTCTTTGTCCTCTTCGCCTTTACCGTCGAACCTGCGCACATTGATTATGGAAGCCATAGTCTGGCTGCCCAGCTTGAGGAGATTTACGATGTTTCTGCCTTTGCTCTGTCTTGACATGCTGGGGACGTCATAGACCTTCAGCCAGTAACATCTGCCTCGGTTGGTGAAGATAAGCAGATAATCGTGCGTGGAAGCGGTAAAAAGGTGTTCGATGAAATCGCCCTCTTTGGTGTCTGAGCCGATGATACCCTTGCCGCCCCTGGCCTGTTTGCGATATGTGTCCAGGGGCATTCGCTTGACGTATCCGCTGTGACTTATGGTTACAATAACTTCCTCCTCGGCGATTAAATCTTCTATGTCGAGCTGCTCGACCTTGGCGGCAATTTTAGTTCGCCTTTTATCGCCGTATTTTTCCTTCATTTCGTAGATATCTTCGCGAATAACATCCAGCAGCACCTGTTCGCTGGCCAATATAGCCTCGTAGCCCTCAATCTTCTCGGTAAGTTCGGCGTATTCTTTGGCGAGCTTTTTCATTTCCAGGCCTGTCAGTCTCTGCAGCTGCATTGTTAAGATTGCATCTGCCTGCGGACCTGTCAGAAACTGGTCGGACTTGCCTTTTTCCTTAACGAAAGCCTTAGGCAGGAGTTCTCTCAACGTGGCTGACTCGGCCAATCGCAGCGGCTTTTTCATCAGGTTCAATTTTGCCGCGGGCGCATCGGGGGATTTTTTTATCAACTCGATGATTTCATCGATGTCACTTACAGCAAGGATAAGACCTTCGAGAATATGTGCCCTGTTTCTGCATCTTTTCATCAGGTATCTGCTTCGGCGGCGAACAACGGTTTTGCGATGTTCAATGAAGCAGCTGAGGGTCTGCCTGATGTTGAGCGTTTCGGGCCTGTTATTAACCAGGGCGATATTGGCGATGGCGAACGTGGTCTGCAAAGAGGTATACCGGTAGAGCTTGTTCAGTACTATTTGGGGGTCGGCATCTTTCTTTACGTCGACGACAATTCTCAAGCCTCGGCGGTCGGATTCGTCCCTGATATCGGCGATTTCGGCTATCTGGCCGTTGCGGACACAATCCGCAATTTTGGTAACGATGGTGGTCTTGACCACCATATAAGGTATTTCAGTTATTATGATTCTTTCTTTGCCCGTCTTTGGCGTTTCGATATCTACTTTGGCCCGGACCATCAAATGGCCCCTGCCGCTGGTATAAGCATCTATGATTCCCTTTTTCCCGCAGATGATTCCACCGGTGGGGAAGTCCGGACCGGGCAGGCGTTTGATGATATCCTTGAATCCACAGTTGGGGTCTTCGATGACTAACAATAAGGCATCACAGACTTCGGCAACGTTGTGCGGCGGGATGTTGGTGGCCATTCCGACTGCGATTCCGGTCGAGCCGTTGACGAGCAGATTGGGGAATTTCGAGGGAAGGACCGTGGGTTCGGAGCGGGTTTCGTCATAGTTGGGCACAAAATCGACGGTGTCGTGGTTAATGTCCTCGAGTATTTCCATAGCCGGCGCAGCCATTCTTGCTTCGGTGTATCTCATGGCAGCCGGCGGGTCGGCATCGATACTGCCGAAGTTGCCCTGTGGGTCGACCAGCGGATAACGCATGTTCCACACTTGGCCCATGCGGACCAGCGTCCCGTATGTTGCCTGGTCGCCGTGGGGGTGGTAGTTGCCGCCGGTATCGCCGACTATCTTTGCGCATTTTCGGTGCCTGCTCCGCGGGCCGAGATTCAAATCGTTCATCGCAACCAGAATGCGCCTCTGCGAGGGTTTTAGACCATCGCGGACATCCGGCAGGGCACGCGAGACAATCACGCTCATCGCGTAGTTGAGGTAGGACTTCTTGAGCTCATCGAGGATGCGCATGTCCTCAAAGTGTTCCCGTGGCTTACCGGGCTGTTTCACCGCGTCGGAAGTTTTCGCCTTTCGCGCCATATTCAACTAACTATCTTCAATCGCTCAACTGCATGGCCACCAAGTGGTCATAAGCTCCTTGCCATCGTCAGCGAAATAAAGGGCTATAATTCAACGCAAATAAATTACCCGCAATCGGCCGAATTGTCAAGAATCAGAAACGATTTTGTATTCGTAACGGAGGTACCCCTTTGACATCAATTTGCCGGTGGATTTCCGCGCCGAGTTATCTTTCAGCTTGGCCTTTGATGCCGGAGGGAAACAGTGTCTTTTGCCAGTATTTAAGGTATTCCCGCGGAGAGGCGTTGGCAGGCAGTCCTCGTTTTTTCTGCTCCGGCTCGTAGTATTCCTGAACGTCTTTGTAGGCCTTGACGCCTATGCTTGGGTCTTCGCAAGTCGCTCCCTTATCATCGGTGCCTTTGCTCCACTTATCGAGTATCTTTCGCAGGCTCTGCAGAAGGTTATTATGCTTGGGCACATTAGCGAGATTGTTAAGTTCATGCGGGTCTGTCCTCAAATCGTAGAACTCTTCCTCCGGTCGGGTAGAGGCCATGAATAGCTGCTGCTGCGCTGTGAGTTTGTCCTCGGCGTAAAGAATCTGCATCAGCGCCCACATCGGATAGCGGTGCTTCTTGTATAGGTTGAACTGTGTGTAGGGACGGTTCGGGAAGTAATTGCGGATGTACTTGAAGCGCTTGGTGCGGACGCAGCGGATTCGGTCAGCGGTGCCGTCACAGCGGTCGCGGGCAGCAATAATGTGGTTGCGCCTCCTGGTGCCGGCACCCATAAAGATGTACCCCTGCATATGCTTTGGCGGCTCGATACCGGCTAATTTAAGTGATGTCGGTGCCAGGTCAATCGCACTGACCAAATGGTCAACGACGGTGCCCGGCTCGATGTGACCGGGCCAGCGAATTATCAGTGGAACGTGAATCCCCCCCTCGTAGAGAAACTGTTTGCCGCGAAGGTGAGGCCGGCCGTGGTCGCCGAAGAAAAAAACGACTGTATTATCCGTAAGACCGTCTTCCTCCAGCCGCTCAAGTACCTTTCCGACTTTCTTATCCAGGACCTGGACGCATTCGAGATAGTTCGCCCAGTCCCGCCGGGCGATTCGGTGTTCCGGATAGTACGGGGGTAGCTCGACTTCGTTTTCATCGATTGGATTGTCCGGGTCTCTCTTGAAAATCCGGTGTGTCTCGGAGAAATTTACCTGTGCGAAAAATGGCTGGCCGGCCCTGTGCTTGCGCCAGTCAGTGCCATCGAAAGGTTTATCAATGGTAAAGTTAAGGTCGGTTTTTCCGGGCCTGTGCCAGGCTAAGCCCGCACAATTGCAGGTAAAATAGTCCGCCTGGCGGAAATACTCAGTAATTATCTTCACCGGTTCCGCCAGCGTGTAACCATCGTATCTGTGGCTGCGATGATGATGACAGCCGATACTCGTTTGGTACATCCCCGTCATAAACGCCGACCTGCTGGCCGAGCACACCGGAGAGGTCGTAAACGCATTCGTGTAGCGGGCGCCCTCGCTGGCGAGCTTGTCAATATTGGGCGTCTTGACGAGCGGATGGCCGTAACAGCCCATATCAGGGCAGATGTCTTCGGCAATAATCCAGAGGATGTTCGGCCTGTCCCCGGTTGTCTTACTCGTAGCCCCCTGTAGAACGCCCGAAGATAGCGTCAACGATGCCGCTGCCAGACCCGTCGTTTTCAAAAAATCGCGCCGTGTGTAAATATCTCTGCCCATATTTCTTTCCTTCAATTTTAGTTTGCTGTTTTGATTCGGCCCGGTTTGTGCTATTTTCTCCGGCCGATGTCGTTATGTCAATCATATCTTCTCAGGGCATCGACGGGGTGCTATTGATGCATTGTAGATAAAGTGCCTCCAGCCAATAAAAAAACCACGAATTGACGTCCTCGTGGCTCATCATCCGCAAAACGAATTGCAGGTTTACACCCTGCGCTCTCGGTGTCCCGTAAGGCACACAAGACTGTAAGGATTATGGCTGGAGGACAGCGGCGGCAGTATAGCTCCACACCTCCCTGGCCTTGTACTTGCTGGTCCCGACGCGTTCGAACCATGTCAGGGTCACATCAAGGCCGTTAATCTCAACAAGAACATAGCCATATTTCGAGGCGTGATAAACATTTTCCACAGTATACTCGTTGTTAACACCGTCGTAGTCGCCCGGCCAATCACGCAGCGGTGCCCCGGCGGTACCGACGATATACTGATGAATATCATTGCTCGCCTCGCCGTCATCATCAACACGACTATGATTGTACATGTGGTCGTGCCCGCAGAAATACGTCCGCCCCCCAGCCTTTTCAATACTTACCCAGAACGCATCTCTGTCGTCCGGGTAGTCATCAAGGCAGGCTGTGTGCTTAGTTTTGAAGGCCGGTTCGTGCCCGAAGACAAAGATATGCGGCTGTGTATTCGCCGCAAGTTGACTATCAAGCCACACCTGATTTATTCGACGCAGCCGAATATACTGGTCAAGACCAATAACCAGCACGTTTTTATGTGTGAACGAATACGTAAGGTTCTCCTCCCCAACTGGGCCGTTGTCAGGCAAGCTGAATTCACCCTTGAAGACATTGTTCCAAGCGCCAGCACCCGCTGGCTCGCCCACATCGTGATTGCCCCGAACAGGATAGACCCCAATGCCCACATCATAAACCGGTTGCATTGTCTTTACCCAGGTATTTAACTGGCTCTGCAGCGCCGCCTGGTCATTATAGCCGGTGACCAAATCACCGCTGATTAAGACAAAATCCACCTGCCTGTCAATAATTTCATCGGCAAGCTCGCCAACAATAACAGTGTTGACGCCGTTATCCTCGCCGCGGCTGTCGCCAGTGACGATAAACCTCCATCCCGACCCCGCACAGCCGCCAAGGTAAAATACTGCACAAAAAGCAACTACCCCGATAAGCTTCGCCAAATTGTTCTGTCTCACTGTTTACTCCTTAACTGATGTCTGACCGTTATCGATTTGCTGTTTGGCCCCCGTAGATAAAACGCATCTGCCCGACATTGGGAATCAGGGCGAATCGGGAGTTGGCAGACGGCCTAAAACCACTGGGCCAATAGACAAACAATGCCTTGCCCACAAGATAGTCGCGCGGAACAATCCCCTCCTTATAGAACACGCCGTTATTTCCCCTGCCCGGCCTGTCCCACCACCTGCCGTCCTCACTGTTGGGGCTATTGTCACCCAGTACAAAAAACTCGTCTTTGCCGAGTGTAAAGGGATTGCCCTGTGTTGCTCTTCCCCCGCCGCGAGCGCCGGGTGATTTTCTCCCAATGTAGTGGATGTCCCTGAAGATCGCTATATGTGAAAGTGTTAGTTTTCCGGAACCGAAGATTTTGACTTTGGGCTGTATGTCTGTTTTTCTTTCTCCGGCGTCGTTCGGGTCCCGTCCGAGGTCGTAAATTAACTTTTCGGTTCCGAATTCAAAAATCAATTGATGGTCAACGTTTGCAAATTTAACGGCGGTTGGTTTGTTTACAATGGGTGGTTCAACTGCTGTACGCGCCAATTCTATGCTTTTTTCACCCATGGAGGTTTTCGCTATGACCATATCGCCGGTGAAATCGACCCAGGCGCGGTATTCAGTTTGATATTTGCTCAGGGCTATTCCGATGCGTCCTTGGGGCATACCTGAAAGGCTGTAGAACCGTACCATCAGGTCACTACAATACGGCATATACTCGTATGCTCTGATATCGTCGTAGGCGTACGTGGCTCTTAATTCGCTGCCGACAGAAGTGTCATAAATCAAAGAATTGATTTTCTCAGGCGGGCTGTCCAGGTGAAACAGCGTGGGCTTGGTCTCCTCGAGTCTCCACTTTGAGTCTGGGAAGTTTCTGAGTGGCTGCTGCCAGATATTGTGCCCGTAGAACAAGCCTTCGCGCGGTCGAACAGGCTGGTAGTCGTTGTCGTAAACGGGCATCCACAGCTCCTTTTGGACCTTGGGCGGCTTTCGGCTGATTTGTCCGTTGATATATACGTCGCCGTCGATTATCTCGACGGTTTCTCCCGGCCGGCCAATCAATCGCTTAATATAATTTATGGGCGGGTCAAGCGGATTTTTAAAAACTACCACGTCCCACTGTTTTGGCTCAAAGAACTGATAGATGCACTTTAGCACAAGTATGCGATCACCGTATGATATTGGGATTGGCCTGTCGGCTGAGTTGTAAAAGCCGCAGCTTGGGCAGCGTGAGACAGACGGTTTGACAAGGCCGCGTGGGACGCTATCGCGGGGCAAACCCGGTCTTCTGGAGTCAAAGCCATAATCGTATTTATATGCGCACTGTGGGCAGCTCAGCCTAAAATGGGCTCCTTTGAGCGTATCGGCCATGCTTCCGGTGGGGATTCGGAATGCTTCCATGACAAATGCCCGGAAGACAAAGGCCAGTATGAAGGCGGTTATCAGCCATTCGAAGGTATTGGCGATTTCAGCTACTCTATTTTTTCGAGTGGCCTTTTTAGAGCTGGTTTTTTCGGTCCTGCTTAGAGACATAAATGCCCATTATGCGGTAAAGCGGGTTTTGTATAGGTTACGTCAAAAAGTCCGACCAAGACGTCACAATCGCCTGCTTAGACTACAAAAAGTATTATTCGAATTATCCTTCAAAAGCGGCCGTAAGGCAGCTGAGCTAATGTAGAACCAGTGATTATGGCGATAAATCCTTGTCCGGTCAATAAACGATTTTGCGGTCAAGCCATTTTTTACGTTATTACGAGTTGGCCAAGCCCGTCAAAAGGACACATGGGCATCGCTAAAAGGCTTATTAAGGGGATGGATAAGGGCTTTAGCTGCCCTCAGGCGGTGTCGAACTTTTTAATACAATAATATAAAAAACATGTTTTCGGGCGCGAGCGAGCAGTGCGGACAGAAGCTCATTTTTATAACCTCTTGTAAATACAGCACTTATGTTTAGCCGCCTCGGGGAGGGGAGGCTTCCATGCCTGCTTTGTGCCCTCCAGACTTGTTGGTGGGTTCACGGACTTAGCCAAGGCCCGCTGACCGAGTCTCAGATGTACATTCGGGTCGGGTTTCCTCGTTTGCACTTAGCGTCAGATTGGTTTTTTTTAATTGAAAAATTTTTGGATAAAAATTGCTTGCTGTATAGAAGTCTTTGTTGTATAGTGGTTTGCGGTGTTTTGGCGTTTTGCTTTTGCCGGTTGCTCCCGCGGCTAATTACAAAACTAGCTTTCCGGCAAATCGCAGAAGACTGCGTTGGTGGGTACTCGCTCGTCGGCGCGGAACTTTATAGAGGAGTACAATGCGCTGTTGGGTAATCAAAGTTAATTTGCCGCACAGCCGTCAAAAAGGTAGGCGAGTCCAGTGTTCCAATTGCTCTTTCTTGAAATGAGGTAGTCTATGGCAACAGTTACAAAGAAAGAACTTATCGATCGTATCGCAGAACGCACACAGGCAAAAAGAGTTTTGGTCAAGCGAATAACCCAGGCGTTTCTTGATGAGATAACGGCGGAATTGTGCAAGAATAATCGGTTGGAGTTCCGAGACTTTGGTGTATTCGAGACCAAGACAAGAGCCGCAAGAATTGCACAGAATCCCAAGACTCTTGAGCGTGTTGACGTTCCTCCCAAGCGAACGGTTAAGTTTAAGATGGGCCGATTGATGAAAGAGAATCTGTCTGTTGCTGCTACAGAATCGGCTGAGGCAAAATAATTGAATAATAAGTTTTGGCTCCACACAGAAACGGAGAGGTTCTTGAATATGAACTATCCGTGGGGTGCGGAGGAAGCAGTTTTGTTGTAGTAGAAGTTTCCTCAAAGGAGCGTTTTATGTCAGAGGGAAAGGTCAAATGGTTTAATACGAGGAAGGGTTACGGTTTCATCTGTACTTCGGACGGCACTGATATTTTTGTCCACTACTCGAATATTTCAGGAGATGGGTACAGGACTCTTGAGGAAGACGATCCGGTCAGCTTTAATGTTGTCGAGGGCGACAAGGGTCTAAGAGCCGAGAATGTAGTCGTGCAATCAACACCCAAAAGCAAGGTATCCTCAGAAAAAAAAGCAGCTCCAGAAACCGAAGCCGCCTCAGAAAGTGAAAGTGAATAAGATTTGTGAGGATGGTTTTTGGTTCTGAATCCTAGGGATGGTTGTAGACAAGTGTTGTTCGTTTTATCCTCCAACAGCCCGGCCTGATGCGAAAGGCACAGCAGTAACAGCAGGAGAGCATCAAATCGTTTCTATCAGCGTCAAGGGATTTACTTAGGTCATTTGAGCGTTTTTGGAACAAATTTCCAACTCTGTTCCATGGGTTCATGGTTTTTACTTGCAAGTTATGGGACTTTTTGCTATTTAGGTAGGCAAGCTTCAAATGGTCTCGAGAGTGATTCGAAAACTTGGCGATTATGATTATTTCGGAATACAAATCCGGGCTTGACTGTAATGTTCTCGTGCTGAACAAGCATTATATGGCCATCCGCATAGTGGGTGCCAGGCGGGCGTTTTCCCTGCTGTTTCGCGAGCTCGCGGAGGTCGTTTCTGTCGAGCAGGACAGTTATTCCAACTATGATTTCCAGAGCTGGTGCGAGGCAAGTGAATTCAAACGCAACTTCGAGCTGGATGGACACGATTGGGTCTCGACCGTGAATTTCCACATAGCGGTGCCGCGAATCATCAGGCTTTTATTCTACGACCGCTTGCCCCGGAGCGAGGTCAAACTAAATCGCCGAAATATCTTCGCTCGCGACAGAAACAGATGTCAATACTGCGGCAAGAAGTATCCGACCAGCGAACTGTCGCTTGACCATGTCATTCCTAGGAGCATGGGAGGCAAATCAGTCTGGACAAATATGGTCTGTGCCTGCACCGACTGCAACGTGAAAAAGGGCGGCCGAAACCCAAAACAGGCTCAACTGACCCTCATCCAAAAACCCATCAGGCCAAAACGAAATCCCCTTGTCCATGTCCACCTCGGCCATCAGCGTTACCGAAGCTGGAAACAGTTCCTCGACCACGCCTACTGGTCCGTCGAGCTAAAGTAAGTTCACCGGAACACTTAATTTACTGAGCCTTTCTTTTGCGCGAAGCGGAACAGCGACTTGAAATAATTTTTTATCCAGTCCCAGTGCAGAAGGATATGGGCAGTCATCAACACGATAAAAAGAAGAGCCAGATAGTAATGGATACTGCCCCATTCGTGGCGGGTCATTGACCAGAGGTCTCTTATATGTTCTCCGCCCATCCCGCCGGACACCTCTCGGCCGCGCCCGCCGGTGCCGGGCGGCAGAATGTACTTCATAATGATGCCGGTTAACACTATCCCCAGCAAGTCAATAAAGCTGACTAAATCAACGATAAAGTTCAGCGAGCTGCGCTTCATCATAATATCGCTCCTTTACTAAACGCAATTAACGGCAGCCTACCAGGTCTGCGTAGCCGTATATTGAAGCGTCTCTGTTGAATCGGCTGCGATTTTTACTTCAAATCTTGCAGTGCGCGCATCACGCTTGAGGTACTTGTGTGTCTCGCCTTCAATCCACCAGTTGACCCAGGCCGGAAACTTCTCATCAACAAAAACCGTTATCGCCTCCTCTTTTCTGTTTCGAAGCTCGATTTTATGCGTCTCGACAACCCTCCTGCGACTCCGCTTACTGTCAACCAGAGTGTGTTCGGGGACTATGTCAAAGGCGTTGCCTATGTAAAGCGAGAGTTTTTCTTTGCGGGGCGTATGGTCGATTTGGTCCTCACCGACGAACTCCAGGCTGTCATCGGCAGGGTCTTTCTTGAAGACGCGCACCTTTCCCTTCGGCAGGGCGATGCCGAGCTTGCTTTGCTTTGTGTTCTCGAATTCGAGTTTATCTGCACCTTTTCGCTTTGGCCTCCGCGACTATATATGTGCTGGCGGCCTCGCTCATAGATATAGAGCTTCTTGACCGGCACGCCCAACGCGGGAGAGATAAACTCAATCTGCTTGACCTGATTGTTGTTTATCGTGCTTTTTCGCCCAAGCGTATAGAGATGGTACTCCATGAAGGGCTTTTCCTCGAAAGCGACTTTGTCAACTGCCTGCTCGGCCAGATACATCCTGGCTCTGGCAGGCGGCGGCTTGGTTATCCTCCTGACATCGCCGGCAATAAGTTTTACGGTTGCGTCTTTATAACTTGCGCCGCTTTTATTATCAATCGTCACCCAGCCGGTAAAATCAATCTTCCTCTCATCGGCGCTTAGAAGCGCAGAATAATCGGCGTTCCAGTTGATTTGCTCTGTGGTATACGCCACCTGACAAAGCTGCTCGCCCTTTTCTGTCGCATCGGCGAGCCAGACCAATGTCGGCTTTGTCACCAAATCTTCAGGTAATTCCTTCAACGTAATTTCTTCAACACCGGCTCTGCCTATAATCTCAATGTCCTCTGTTTCGCTTTTCAGTATTAAGTCGCCGCCGATCGCAGCCAAAAGCACCCCGGTCAGTTCCCTGCCTACATCGGCACCACTGCCTTTTACGACAACCGTAACGCTTTTATCGATATAGCGCTTCAGCAGGCTGTTCGTATTAACCAGGTCGTACTCGTAATTTTGCTCAAGAATAGACACGGCCCCGGGCGAAGAAAGACAGCGAAAATTCACAGTTGTAGGGTCAATGGCCGAGGCGACGTCAGTAAATTTCACCGTATTCAGCCCCTTTTCAAACAACATCTGCCGGGATTCTCTTACGACACCAAAGTTATCATTGTAAACCGTCAGAGCAACTCCGGGTTCGAGTTTCTTTTCCGGCCCGGCAAAACCGGCAGAACAAACCACGACGCAGATTATCGCCAAAAATATCATTTGCCTTTTCATTTTATTTGCCCTTAAATTCTTTTGTCAGGTATCTTGAAAGATATTGTCGCACCGCTACTGTTGTGCGTAAAGCAAAAGTTGGATAAAAAACCTGTTTTAGTGGAAAGATGGGCTGCAATAGGATATAAAAAGCAAAATTGTCTGCCTGTGCAGAATCATTACAGATTACGGAGATAAGCTATGACAGCATCAGCATTAAGCAAATTGTTAGGTTCGGGCGATTTGTGGGCAAAGACCATCAATTACGAGATTATCGAAGGCAATGCGATTTGGCGGTTTCTTGTCGTTTTGCTGGTTATAGTGGTGGCGCTGGCGGCAGGGCGGATTGCTCAATATTTCATCACCAGCTACGCTTCTCGCAGAGAAGAAAAATATGGCGCCACTGCTGTGACGATATTCGTAAAATGCGTGGCCAAACCAGCATCGGTGGCCATATTCGCTTTGGGATTGTTTTTATGCAAGGCGTTTTTGGTCTTTGGCGAAGAAGCTATCAGCCCATCACTTGGAAACTACTGGATTAAAATCTCCAAAGCAATTGCCGCCATCGCAATAGCGTACGCGGTCTACCGACTGGTCGATGTCATCGAGTATTATCTGCTGTTATGGACGAGCAGGACAAAGACAAAGCTCGACGATATGCTCGTTCCGGTCATCCGCAAGTCGCTGCGTATAACCATTGCAATAATAGCGGCCCTGTGGATAGCAGACGGGATATTAGGTGCTGAGATCAGGGCGATTCTCCTAAGTGCCGGCGTAGGCGGTATAGCCATCGCTCTTGCGGCTAAAGATACGGTAGCCAACTTCTTTGGTTCGATTACCATTTTTGCAGACAGGCCCTTTCAAATCGATGAGCTTGTAAAAATCAACGGGCACCTCGGGCCTGTCGAAGATGTTGGCTTTAGAAGCACAAGAATCAGGACACTCCAGGGCCACGTTGTAACCGTACCCAACAGTGTAATCACAAACTCGATTGTGGAAAACGTGGGTAAACGACCGTTTATTCGGCGAACATCCAATATCACAATAACCTATGACTCCGGTCATGCCAAAGCAGAACGAGCGGTCGAGATTATAAGAGATGTTCTGGCCAATGTGCCGGAGATAAACACCGACCCCGATCACCCTCCGAGGGTATATTTTAGTGACTTCAATGATTGGTCATTGAACATCTATATGAGCTACTGGGTCAAGCCGCCCGACTACTGGACCTACCACCAAGTCAATGAGCGGGTAAACTTTGAGATTATGAAGCGATTTGAAGCTGAGAAAATTGACTTTGCCTTCCCGAGCCAGACACTTTATTTGAAAAAGGAGTAACTGCCCAGGTCGCACATACAAAGTCGGCCCGGTACTCAAATGGCACCGAGCCGACCAGAAAGCCCTATAGTCGAAAGTTCACCAGTGGCTATTCTTCAGATTCTTTTTCCTCGGCTCTGGTTAACCTGATGTCCGGCCCGCTAAACTTGGTTACCTCGTATGCCTGTTGCTCGCTTTCCGACAGAACGGGGTGTTTGATGATGTGCGGAGTTATGAACACGACCAGTTCGTTCACCGACGTGTCTTCACCTTCAAATTTGAATAACCCGCCCACAAGAGGTAAATCGCCGAGCAGCGGTACCTTGTTGGCCTGTTTGCTGACCTCCTTTTTTCGCAGGCCGCCCAAAACTACCGTCTGATTGTCTTGCACCAATGCTATCGTGTTGATTTTGCGGGTATCGACAACCGGAACATCACTTGATGCAACTAAAACTCGCGTGACGACGACGCCGAATTCGGGTGCAATGTGCAGTCGCAACATACCTTCCCTTGTGACATGCGGAGTAACCTCCATCTTAATACCTACAAGTTTAAACTTGACCGTTTCGGTAATGATATTGCCGGATATGGTTCGTTCTATGTAGGGATGTTCCGTGACAATATCGAAAAAGGCCGTTTCGTTATCAAGCACTAATATCCTCGGATTGGCAAGCAGCTTGGCATCGATGTTCTCCTCCTCAGCTCTCAACTGGACGTCAATATCAATACTGTCGTTGAGCAAACCAAAACGGAAGAACCCAAGCGTGCTGTCCTGTGTCTTGTTCGTCGCGCCTTCAAAACCACTTACGATAAACGGGTCCGTCTTGCCTCCTATTGGCTCGCCGGCTGAATCATAGGTGGTTCTGCGCCCGGCATCCCATTCCACGCCGAGGTCAAGCTTGTCACGGCTGGTTATGTCATAGACCCTTGCCTCTATCAGTACCTGCGGCGTTATCTTGTCAATCTCCTCAATGAAGGTGTTGATGGCCTTGATGTTGGTTTCAGTATCCGTAACGATTATATGACTCGTCCCCGGATTTGAAGACAATGAGCCGCGACTCGAAATGAATTTTTTCAAGGCCTTTTCCACTTCCACGACATTTGCGTAAGTAATGTGATAAATCTTGCTGTCAAGTCTCTCTGCCTTGTCAGTGATCTCCCCGACCGGTGCTATTCTTATCATGTTCTTGCCCGTTACATAGCCGTAGCCGTGCGCTGCGAGAACGTTGTCTAACGCCTCCCCCAGCGGTACGTTTGTAAGAGTAGCGGTCACATTACCGATAACCTGCGGGCTTTTGACGATGTCCACGTCTGCCTGTTCGGCCATTATCCTTATTACGTCTTCGATGGGCGTGTTCCTGAAATCGATACTTATTTTTTTCAACATCCGTTGCTCAAGCGTTGTTAAGACCTCTTTTTGCCCGGTATCCTCCATCTCATCCTCGGCGATGGCAGCGGGATAGGTACCTATGACTAATGCAAGAATCGTCACAAGACCTAATAACTTTGATTTGCTCAAACTTTTCATGATAGTTCCTTTCCTCAATTCACCGTTAAGAAAAATCATTTCCATCCATCTTATGTACTTACCATATTGCGGGCCACTGCAACATACTGACCCGCAAGACACGGAACAATTCTATCGCTCAACCTTTTGCGTCCACTCCTTATCGTTCATCTTGAAAACAACACTATCGCTGTTTATTTTTACCACTATCGCACCCATAACTTCCTCACCCTCATGTACTATTTCGTTGCCGACAACTGCAGATGGATTATCCTCGCTGTAGACAATTCCTTTTACAACCAGCTCACTGGTTTGGACCGCAGTAGTTCCAGTCGAGCCGATTTGCATGGGGTCCCGAAGCGTTGTTGGGTACGGTTCCGGAATCTGCCAGTCAATATCCTTAGGACTTGCGACCGCGCCCATCGGCCCGGACCCTGCGGGCTGCGCTGTCACACGTGATGGTGTGCTGAAGACGCGGGTAAATACAAAAATCATAATGATAAACAGAACCGGCACCAATATGACCATTGCTTTTTGCCTGTGGGCGCCGACACCGGCTTTCGGCGCAAGCAGCTTGTTTTTAATCTGCTGCCATGCCTGTTGGGCCGGGACTTGTTTTTTGGGTTTCTTGAACGTTTCCGGTTTTGTCACCTTGGGCGCCTCTGGCTGCGGCGGCGGTTCCACAGGCGGCGCAGGCTTAGGCTTTGTCGGCGTCATATGGCTCGGGGCAGCCGGCTTGGAAGCACTGGAGCTTTGCAATCGCTCTTCATGCGGTTTTGAAGGCATCTCATGCTTTGGACGCTCTGGTGCAGCCACGCCCGGAGGCTTGCCCGTCCCTTCGCGTCCCGGCAGCGGTACGCCGTCGAATATCGCCGAGACGTCCTTGTGCAGTCCTGCCCTAGGCTTCGCCATTGGTTATCTCCTCCAAGAGCGCATCGTCCTTGTCTGCCGCCGTGGCTATCGGCCTGCCGTATATTACCTCCTTAGCTAGAGACCTGTATTCTGCAGCGCCTTTGCTGCTAGAGGCGTAAGTTAGAACAGACTCGCCGGAACTTGGAGCTTCAGCCACCCTTACCGTCCTGTGGATAACCGTATCAAACACCAAATCTCCAAAAAATTCCCGCATCTGCTGTTGAATCTGCCTGCTAAAAATGATTCTATCCTCGACAAAAGTCAGCAGTAGCCCGAGGATTTTTACATTACAAGGGTGAAAATTGACCCTTATAATGTTTGCGGTCTCGAACAACTGCTTCAGTCCCTCCATTGCATAGTAATTGACTTGGACGGGCACGACGACATCTGTGCTCGCAACAAGAGCGTTCAGTGTCAAAAGCCCCACGGAAGGTGGGCAGTCAATAACGCAGAAGTCATATTCGTCGCTGACCATTTTCAATTGTCCGGCCAGGACCATTTCTTTCGAGTCCACGCTGCCTAACTCAAGCTCAGCGCCTGAAAGCAGCATATTGCTTGGCGCCACATTAAGCCGCTCGACATTCGTCTGCAGTATTACTCTGCTGATTGGCACCTGCGAGTTCGTAAGGGCGTCATAAATAGTCTTGTCCAAAGTTTCAGGGTTGTGACCAAAGCCAAGCGTCGCATGTCCTTGCGGGTCAAGGTCAAGTATGAGCACCCTCTTGCCTTCTTCGGCCAGAGCCGCCGCAAGGTTCACTGCTGTAGTTGTCTTTCCACAGCCGCCTTTTTGATTTGCTACTGCTATCGTTCTCATTTTAACACCACAAGCTTCCACCGATAACTCATCAGTCCCTCAACCTTCCTGCCGTTTTCTCATAAAGAACGCCAGGTTCATGCTCACCTTATGGGCTGAATTTTCCGCCTTGGAGCGGGTTATTGTGAATTTATCCACGAACACAACGGGCCGGTGCCTCTCAAGAGCATTTAAGAAAGTCGCAAACTGATTAAAACCCGCGGTAAAGCTGACAGTAAGGTGATTCTCGTCAATGTACTCGGGCTCAGGCACCGCTGAGCGCCTGCGCTTCTCCTTGCTTTTAATCCTGAACGAATCGACCTGCTTGTCACTGGCGATTTGGCTTATATCGAATGTCAGGTTGGCCGAATCTTCGAAATCAGTAATAAAATCATTCACTCTGTTCCGCAATTGTTCGATTTGTTCGTTCAATTTAGTTCTGTTTTCCTCTTGCGCTGTTTTTATTACCGCGTGGTACATCTGCTTTTTCTCTTCCAGCTCCTTGTCGGCTTGTTGCCTGAGCTTTTTCTGAGGCCCTATCACAAGCACGTAAGCCAAGACAAGCACGACCAGGCATCCGCCCCACACTGCACCAACCGTCTTGAAGTATCTGTTATAAATCCGATCCATAAGACATCCGTTACAATTCCGGTTTGAAAATGCAATTTATCTCATAAGACGTAACATCTCTGTCCTCGAGCTTCTCGACACCCTGTGCGACCCTGATGTCCTCGAGCTTCGATACCAGCAATTCCGAAAATCGAAGACGGTTCCTGAAATCCCTGACCACCTCGTCGTAGTTTTCCTGCGTGCTTCCACAAACGCTCATATGCAGTGTTCTTACCGGCACGCTGATGTCGATCATCTTCTTGGGGTCGTCCTTTTGGGGGACTTTTTTCTTTACAGAGCTTTGCTTCACTTCGAGCTTGGTCAATACCATCGAATCCGGCATGTTCTCTGCCAGCGTCACAAGAACGTCTGACCATTGACTGTGGCTACCCAGCGAGCCCGCCACTTCTGATAAACACCCCGTTAGAAGGCCCTTCTCTGCCGTGAATGATCTTTGCAGTTCCGCCGCCTCCGACAGCCCGTCGATGCTTGCCTGGTAATTGGCTATTTCCTGTTTGCGCACCGATGTCACAATCCTGTCGCTGACATAAAAACCGAACATCGCCATCCCGGCAATAAGGGGTATCGCAAAAGTCACAACTGCGACGATTACTCCCTCAGGGCCGCTTTTGGTCGGGACGCCCTGTCCTTTTAACAAGTCTATCGTATACATATCAGATCGACCTCATGGCAAGACCCGCCGCTACTGTCATTGCGGGGCCGTGTTTTTGTAAAATATCTCGGCAACTGGAATCCCCCTCACAGCGTTCCTGGCCAAGTGGGTCCCACAACGCAGCTTTGGTCGCAAGCTTACTGTCTAATAGCTCTACGAAGCCTTTGGCAAGGGCAAAACCGCCACAGACGAATATCTTCTCGACAGCGGCTGACTTCTCCTGGGCCGAGTAATAACGCAATGTTTCAGTTACGTCGGTAATCAATTTCGCACAGGCCTTGCCCAGACTGTCACCGAGTTCTAATCCGGCTGAGCTGCTGTCATCACCACCGGATAGAAGCTTGATGACAGCTTCAGGTGAAATGTCTTTTTCACCTGCAATCTCTTTAACAATGTCATCACCCGCATAAGCTATATCTCGAACAAACGGCACATTGTTATCTCCCATGATGGCCAGATTTGTGTAAGAGTTTCCAACGTTCAAAATAGCTGTGGTCTTGCCGGTCTTGGGTTTCTCATATCCATTGAAGCAATTTAAAAGCGCCAACCCGTCCACATCCATCAGGGCGTTGCTCAGAGAAGCCTTTTCGGCCGCTTGCCTCTTTCTTCCTATCAGCTTGTTCGTTGCCGCTACTAATACGCCGGTGACAAACTCCTTGCCGTCGGGTATCACTTGATAGTCAACAGTGCTTTCCTCGATGTTAAAGGGGCACACCTGAGAGGCTTCGAGCAAAACCGCGCCTTCTATCTCAGCAAGCGGCAGTGTCGGGAACTTAAAAGGGCGTACCGCCACTTCCGGCCCGCATACCCCGCAGACCGCCAGTCGCGTCTCAATCTTGGTTGACTGAAGGCACTCGTTAATGGCCCGGACGGTGTTTATTTCTTCGTTGCCATCGTTGTCGCCTGCTGGTTGGCTGGCGATGTCAGCTATGCCCGCTGCGGTAACCGACCAGCCGGACCGGGTTTTTTGCAGCTCGACCATCTTCACCGCCGCAGAGCCGATATCAAGCCCCACGACCTGCTCCTGGCCGCGTCTGAGCAGTCGCTTCCAATCCAGCCCCGTTGAACCTTCACCAGACCCGCCGTTGCCCCGAACGTTTTGTATCAATTTCCCTGCCATTTTCGCAATAAAGCCATAATTCAACCTGAACGCACATCCCTTAATCGACTTAAAAAAGCGGCTGTTTAACTTAGAAATTACCACATGCCTCGCTTTGCGTATAAGTGTTGGGATTTTTGTTCTGAGGTCCTATAAATAAGGCGGTTTCCGTCTATGGATAAAGATTTGGAGTATCTGGTGAGCCGTGTTTGCAGCAGGGCCTGCAGAACGATAGTATCGGAAGGTACTTGCGCCGGGACTTCTAAGAGTTATCGGGTGTGGGGCCTGAGGAAAAGCCGGTTAAGGGCTATTTGCCGGCCGATGGTTGGGGCCAGAGCTGCCGCTGCAATGCGAACTCCTATAATAGTTCTGTGATTAACTCTGTGTTGACGAATGCCGCCCGCTTATTCCTCGCTCCAGCCTCTTACTACGAATTGCACGGCCTCGTCACCTACGCTGACGTTCTTAAGTGCTTCGTCATAGTAGAAATTGCCGCCGCTCATCATCTGGAAGCTGTTACCGACAAAAGAACCGTATACGTCTCCGGTCGCCATCACGGTTACGTCCGCGTTCGGAGCGTACACGGCGCCCAACACCTCGCTCTTGGCCCTTATAGTGAAGGTCTGGTCTGTGCCGGTGCCGTAAAGCTTGAAACTCCCGGGAGCGTTTTGATTGTTGATTCCCGCGTTGTTGTCGGTATTCAAGTCGCCGCCCAAATATGAAGTCAGGGATGCGTCTGGTGTCACAATGATTTCGCAGTCCTGACCGACGTCAATATTCCCGCTCACCTCAACCACCACGTCTCCGCCGGATATCTCCAGTATTCCGGGCTCAGCGGCACGCTTTATAACAATCTTGCTGTACTGTCCGCTGTCTGCGGGCCCGATTATCAGAGTAGTCCCGTGAATCATTATTATACCCTTGTTGGCCAGTCCCGGCGGGGTAACCGGCGGAAATTCAACCTCCTCAATCAAAGCATATTGGTCGTCGGTGCTTGCGCCGTGGTCCTGTATAACATCTTCGACAGTGCCCGACGGACCTATGACAACATCGCCGTCCACAGTCACTCCGGAATTCAGGACTATGCTGCCGGACAGCGTGCTGTTGGTGCCTATGACCAGTTCCACATCGGTAATGCTCGGGTCCCCGGAATTATATCCGTCGACCACCGTCCCCGCCTTCAATATCAGAGCTCCCTGAACAAAAATCGCCTTCTCAAACGGCCCCTGCAGCGGCAGGATGCAGTTGACCTTCCTGTCCGCCAGAATGTAGTTACCGATAGATTCGAGGTAATAGCCGCCGCCCAGGTCCCCTGTTACTGTGTAGCGGAAGGTTGCGCTGCAATTCGGCAGCCCTTGCCCCGTTACCTGCGGAAGCGTACTGTCGTCCCAGGGCTGGATTTTCAGCTTCTCGTTCATTTCATAGACGGCTTGTGTCAGCCCGGCATCAGCTGCGCAGCGCGCTACAATCTCAGAGCCAGCCCGTATAGCCAATATACGGCTGTGCATACCGAGACTCATTAGGCCCATCCCCATCACAAACAATATCAGCACTGCGGCCATCACCAGCGGCAGGGCCGAGCCTCTTCTTACCGATTGTAGCGGCCTTTTTACGCCCACCTCTAAATCACCTCTACGAATATTTTGCCTTTGAATAGCATCGCCGGACAAGAGTCAGCAGCCCCTGTCCGTGTTCCTAAGTCGGCATTTATTGTTGCTCACTCCAGCGCTCCACGACAAAGCGCACGCCCACATCAGTGGCGCTTACCTGTCTGAGCGACGCATCGTAATGGATGCTGCCGGCTGCGTCCTGAGCGATGGTCTTGCCTACGATGGCCCCGAACAATTCAACGCCATTGAACAACTGTATGTCCGCGTTCGGGGCATAGATCGTCGCATAAATAGTCCCGCCCTGTTTGAACTGGATACTCGTACAGGTATCGAGCCCGTATATTTGAAACGCGCGACAATCCATCGACAGATTGTTAACCGTGCTTCCGTTATCAAACAAAATGTTGCCCTCTACATAAAGAGTCAGAGAGGCGTCGGGATTTGTACCGGCGTCTACTACTTGAAATTCGTCGTTGTTGCCGAGTCTTATGTCACCAACAACATAAAGTGAAACATCACCGTCAATTACAAGTGTCTCAAGCTTATTGGGGTCGGCAAGAAGGTTGATGGCGTCATATTTTCCGGAAGTGGTTATCGTTGTACCAGTGGTTATAGTACCTTGGGACGGCGCTGACTTTAGCCAGCCAGGGACGTTTATTGACTTAGTCGGATGCTTGCTGGGCAGCGAATAAGTCACGCCTGTAATGGCGGCCTCGGCCTTCGAGTCGATGACAACGTCCGTGTCACCTCCGACACCCACTACGACATCGCCGTCTATCGTTACACCGCTTTTGGCCGTGATAGCTCCTGCTGACGTGCTGTTTGTTCCGATCTTCAAAGGCTTACCACCGGCACCCAGATTGTACGCGTCTATGGTTGTCCCGCTTTTAAACTCTATATCGTTTGCGAAGACCGCGTACTCGAAAATCCCTTTGATTCCCAAGCTGGCGCTGACTGTTTTCTGGCTTCGACCTGAGTTGCCCATGGCCTGTAGGTCATAACGATCGTTGGTGTCCGGAGTTACCGTATAGCCAAAGGTTGCCTCAGAACCCGGCAGCGGCTCATACATTGCATACGGCAGGTTGCTGTCGCTCCACGCCCCCGCCGCCAGCTGCAGGTTCATCTCATACAGCGCCTTTGCCAGTCCGGCATCGGCCGCGCACCGCGCCGAAATCTCCGAGGCATCCCGCACCGCCGCCATCCGGCTGTGCATCCCCAGATTCAACAGCCCTGCTCCAGCCAAAAGCAATATTACAAGCACAATCATCACCAGAGCGATTGTGGACCCCTTCCTTTTTGATTTTAGCAGCTTAAAGGTATTCATATTGAACCTCCCCTAAGAGATATTATTTCATTATTCATTGTGCATCACGCAGCTCGTCACGACGCTCGCGCTCTGTGAGCCGTTGTCGAGCGTAAGTATCATTTGCACCGACCGCCCCGACGCCGCGAAAACACAGCTCGTTACGTTCCCGCACACCGTCTCCACCGACGACGTCGCCTTGACACTCGCCACGTCCACCGTACCATTCTCGAGGTACAGGCTGCCGTCACCCTGATAGATGAAACGCGCGTACCGGTCGAGGGCGGTTGAATTGGCGTCTGCGTAGTAATAAACCTCCACCCAGTTGCCGTAATCATCCAAAAAGAACTTCTCCCCGCTTGCCTTGCGAACCACAGAGTCAAATCTCTTCCGCGCAACGTAGCTGTCGGTCACCACATCGGAGTATATACGCTCGTACATCCTGTTCCATCCCCGCTGGCTGTCGGCCAATATAAAGCCGATACCCGATACGACGATAATTGCAAGCACCGTGGCCACCATCAGCTCTATAAGCGTAAAGGCCCGTCGATTTATGCTTTTCTTTTTCGACATGGTAGTCAGCACCCCCTCTCTAAATTTAAATAGCCGTGTAGGTAGTCAGCTCGTATGTCTTCTGCGAAGCATCCTGTGCATCAACATTACCGTCCTGCACAGGCCAGATTACCACCACACTCAGGGCCCGTAAACCGGCATTGATGTCTTTCCACGACAGCACCGCGGCGTATGTGACATCGTTTGCAACAACCTGGTAGCCGCCCAGCAGGGTGAAGTCCGCTTCCTTGAATCCGGACCCGTCAAAACCGGTCATTGCCGAGATTGTCATGTTTGTACCCAGATGTGCAACCGGGTCGTAGGTCGCGATGCCTCCAACACCGTGCCAGCTCTCACAAAGTATCAGCCCGACTCTCGAAGCGGCTGCCTGCATGGCGGCTTTGCGCGCATCCAGGGCGGCATAATACCTGTATCCGGACGACCCTAACACCGCCACCAGCAGGATGACAGCTGTAATCATTACCTCGACAATGGTAAATCCGCCTTTGGACTTGAGCCGTTTAACAGTCATATTCGTCCTCCTCTTGAGACTGGTTTGAAAATAGCGATGAAGATGATTGCGTCTCCCCCAAAATGTCTTTTTCATATTAATGGGCTTAAGGTGGCTATGGCCTCTCGGCCATAGCCACCCTTATTAAGCTATCGAAAACCCAATAGCACCCGGATTCTCTCCGCGTTGTACCCCTTCATACATTACAGATGCTTTTAAGCTCCGGGTGCGTAATCCACAGGGGCGTAACACAACATACATGCTTTGCCTTCACACGCCAAATTATGGAGGTGTGAACGTTCCGGCCTGGTCGAGCGTCACCACTGCAGGTGCCGAAGGTGCGTCTGCCGAACCACCGGCGGTGACAGTAACCACGTACAGATCGTAGCCAGTGCACGCAAAGGCGTAGTCTGCATCTACGAAGTACTTACCGGTTAGGTCGCCCGGCTGAAAACCGAGGTCGAGTAAGCTGACGCCTATCCAAGCACCACCCCAGGCCGGCCCATGCTCTGCCATGAAGGCACGAGCTGCCGTGCGGATACTGCCGGCTCCCGCCTTGCCCTCCGACCACTTGGCCGAGTCTATCCGGCCTCGCATGATCGGAATCGCCACTGCAGCAAGGATGCCGACGATCAGAATCACGACCATCAGCTCTATTAGTGTGAAACCTTTCCTGCTTTCCATTTTAAGTTCTCCTAAAAAACGTTCCTAAATTACATCCCTTCCGCCATATTACACTCACCATCGACCGAATCCCTGGGCGACTACATTAGTTTTTCTTTTTTAATGTCTGTTATGCTGACATTGAGAAAATCGGCAGATACAGTGCCAGAACTACTACCAATACAACCCCACCAACCGTTACAATCATTATCGGCTCAAGCAGGCTCATCACCGCTGTTATTGTCGCGTCGACCTTGCGCTCGTAAAAGTTGCTGGTTCTTTCTAACACCCTCGAAAGCGAGCCGCTCTCTTCGCCGACTTGTATCATTTTGATGACCATATTTGGGAAAAAGCCGGATTCAGCCAGACTCAAAGAGATATTTGAGCCTCCCACAACGGCCTCCTTGGTTCGCATTACCGCATCCTTTATAATATCGTTGTTGGTCATCGTCGAAAGAATATCCAATACTTCCAGCACTGAAACGCCCGCGCCAATCAATGTTGCCATCGTCCTGCAAAACATCACGATAAATGCGTGACTCAATACCTTGCCCATAAAAGGTATCATCAGGGCGATTTTACTAAACGCATAATGCCCTTTTTCACTTTTCCTGTAGGTTAAAACTGCACCAACAATTACTAATGAGATCAGGCCGATAATATATATGCCTTGGTACTTCAGCACGTCATAAAATCCCATGAACCCCCGAGTGAAAGCGGGCAGTTCACCGCTGAACTGCTTAAATATCATTTCGAATCGGGGGACAATAAACGTCATTATGAATATCACTATCAGGATGATAAATCCGACGACAAAAACGGGATAGGCCATCGCGCCCTTGACCTTTTTCGCCAGCTTGTCCCGATTGTCAAAATACTCGGCCAGTTGGCGGAGCACGTCCGGCAGATTACCCCCCGCCTCGCCCGCTAATATCATAGCGCAGCTTAACCGGTTGAAAACCTTTGGATATGCCGAAATACTGTCCGAAAGTGTCTCACCGTGACGCACCTTCTCGAGAACTCCCAGCAGAACCTGCCGAAGCGATAAATTCTCCAAGTCCTCACAGATAGTCTCCAAAGCCGTGGTAATAGAAATGCCGCCCTCTACCATTGTGGTCAGCTGCCAGCACAGCGCTGCCAAATCTGCTGACTTTATCCGCTTTCGGCGCCCTTTTTGCGCAGTTTTTCGAGGGGCCGCCGATATCTCATTGACAGAGACAGGCGTAAAGCCCTGGTCGCGAAGCCAGCCAAGAACATCATTTGAAGAGGCTGCCTCTTTAAGACCTTCTCTTCGCTGCCCTGAAGTATCCCGCGCGATATATTTATAACTCTTCATTTACTGGCTCTTTTTGTTTAAACTTTAGCTTTCCTTTCCGGCACCTGGCCTGCCTCCTGCAGCCATATAGTATCGACGGCCAAAAACCTCGAGTTTAGTAGAAACCTGCCTGCGTAACGCCTGGTCCGAAAAATCTGCCTTTTTATCACTATGAACAAACCGCCTGCAAACTGCGACCTGGTCTTTACTATCCCCAATGCCTCTTCTGAAAAAACTACCCCCCGGCCACTATACTTTTATATCCTCTGCGAATGTTGCGCTAAGGATCTCTTCTGCAGTAGTCAGGCCCTGCAGCATATTACTTACGCCGCTTTCAAGTAACCCCCCGTAGCCTTTTTGGCGTGACATCGCTCTTATCTGCGACTCACTGCCGCTGTTGTTAATCAGCGCTTCGCGCATGTCATTATCCATAACCAGAAACTCAAATATCGGCAGCCTTCCCGAATAGCCCGAATCATCACAGGCTTTACAGCCTTTGCCGTGGTAAAAAACAGCCTCCTTGGCCTTGCCGGGCTCGACCTTTAGATGTTTTAGGACCTCCTCGCTGAGTTTCACGGGTTCTTTGCAGTGCTCGCATATTCTTCGTACCAGCCGTTGAGCAACAACTAAATTGAGGCTCGAAGCCAGCAGATACGGCTCAACACCCATGTAGACAAATCTGCTTATCGCGCTTGGTGCATCGTTCGTATGAAATGTGCTCAACACCAAATGGCCGGTCAAAGACGCCTTTATGGCAATCTCCACAGTTTCCTTGTCCCTGATTTCACCTATCAAAATTATGTCAGGGTCCTGTCTCAAAATGGCCCGCAGACACAACGCGAAATCAAGGTCAATTTCAGGTTTTATCTGAATCTGGTTTATTCCGGCAAGACGATACTCGACCGGGTCCTCAACGGTCGTTATATTTTTCCTTGGGTCTTTCACGTAGTTAAGCGCAGAGTATAGTGTCGTACTTTTACCGCTGCCCGTAGGGCCCGTCACTACTATAATGCCGTGCGGCTGTGACAGTACGGCCTTAAACTCTTCCAGCAGCTCAGGGCCAAACCCGAGTTTGTCTATGTCATGGCACGCTGCCAAAGGGTCCAGTATTCGCATCACAACCTTTTCACCGTATATCGTTGGGATTACCGACACTCGAACATCTATAGCCCTGCCGGAGGTCTTCACCTTGAGTCGACCGTCCTGAGGCAGCCTGCGCTCGGCAATATTCATCTCGGAGAGTATCTTGATTCTGGCGATTACCGCAGCCTGCATCTTTCTGGCCGGTGGTACCATGTCACGAAGCACACCGTCAATTCGCATCCGGACCATCATCGTTTTTTCCTGTGGCTCAATATGAATGTCACTTGCCCTGCTCTTCACGGCCTGACTTAATAGCAAATCGACAAAGCGAATCACTGGCGCTCTCGACGCATCTACTTCGCTCTCTATGTCCGGCTCCGGGTCTTCTCCTGTGACAGCCTCCACTATTTCGCCGTCTTCCCCAAGCTCGAGCTCTACAAGGTCCCGAAGTTGCTGCTCTTCGACATCCGAGCCGTGATATACCATCTCTATCGCCTGGCGAATTTCCGCTGGTGAGCTGATTACAACCTTTATCTGACGTTTTATTTTCAGCGTGATTGTATCAATTGCGACGACGTCAAGCGGGTCCGCCATTGCCACAACCACCTTGCCATCCATCTCACGGATAGCCACAAGACAAAAACGCTTGGCGATACCCTCAGGCAGCGTTCGGGCAATTTTCGTGTCTATGCTGCTGATATCATCCAGCCGAATGTATTCGATTGCAAGGTGCTCAGCTAACGCGTGAGTAACATCCTCCTCGCTCAGCACCTTCAGCTGACGCAGTACCTTACCGAGCCGTCCGCCTTTCTCACGCTGCACATTCAGCGCTTCCACTAATTCTCCGCGACTTACAAGCCCTCTGGATACTAACAGCTCGCCGAAAAGAAGGTCCGTGCTTGTTGAAGGGGTCTTGGAGGTATCTTGAACGGATCTCATTTGATTACCTCAATCTAAAGCCATTAACAAGTTCTTTTCCGATAAACTGCAAATACACAGCCGGCGAATGCCTCGACCTTACGCGCTGCTAAGTTACTCAAATCCAGGTATGAACGTCTTTCCGCTACCCGCCGCATCTGCGTATTTATTTAAAGTATACCACAGAAAACCCTCAGAGCCAAAAAAACGCCGCCTCATTCGAAAACAACGCCCGGCCCTGTGCAAAGATTTGCCGCTTGTGTCGGGCTTTTTTATTGGACCACACAAAATTTAATTCTCAGCTGCAATGTTTCCGTTTTTATAGTCAAAGACCGGTTTGCTCAGCAAAACTGATTTAACCGATACAACAGTCACCACTGCGTTCAGACTTACCAACTACATGATTTATGGAAGTCTTGTGGTTAATGAGCTGTGTTCCGATTCAGGCACTTCCACGGGATCGGCTTGACAAGCTATAAACTAAGCAGGCTGACCCCTTCTTGTTTCTAATTTATCTCTGATGTCCCTCCTTCGTTTTCGAATTTTCTCTACGTCAATCGGGTAGGCCCCATATTCATGGACCGTCTTATACATTGTCAAAGCATTTTCCAGCGGAACCAAATCATGGACCTCGCTGCTGGACCCTATCAATATTCCCCCCTGCGGGCCGATCTTCTCTATCAGTTCCAGTGTCTCATCCTCCACGTCATAGATGTTTCCAGCTGGCAGCGTAACCGCGCAGCATACGTTTCCAAACAGCAGCTTGTCGCCGTACTGACTCCTTATTTCAAAGATATCATTGCACCCGTTTCTCTCTATGGGATTCAGCCCATCGGCGCTGAACTCGTCAAATATTATTCTCAGTAACTCGCCGTACCTTCCATCCGTATGAAACAGAAACTTAAACCCCTTCTCCTTGATTGGCTCCATAATCCATCTCCAGCGGACGAGTGCCTGCTCGGTTATAAACTTCGGGCTGAACATCGGCCCCGTGCCGCCGGCAATGTCCTCTCCCATGAACATCAAAGGTACCGACGCATTTTCGGCAAAGGCCTGTGCAATATAAGCTGAAAACTTGGCCGTACAATCCATAAGGTGCCCAACAAGTTCCGGAGCATCATAGATTGCCGTCATAAAAAGCTCCATATCAGTATATGTGTAAGAGTCGCTCATCGGCCCTTCAACCGCACCGATAAAAACAAGGTCGTAAGAATCGAAAACTTCTTTCACGTGTTTAATAAACGGTGAATACCATTGCTCAATTTCCTCATACTTCGGAGGATTTGGCATGTTCTTCTCGAGCTCTTTTAAGTTCGAGAACGGTCGTTTCGAAATCCAGGCTGTCCCGCCCTTCTGCGATATCTCCCAGTCATCAGGATTCACTCCGAAAAAGCGTATCCAGTTGGCAATCTTTGAACCCATCCAGTGGTTTACCGGGTCGTAGATATAGCGCGTAACATCAAGGCCTATACCCTTGAACAATTTGGCATTCATCTCAACTAATTGCTCAAAAGAGTACTTCTTTGATTCGTCATAACCTCCGTACTTCGCCAGCAGTTCCTTGTGGTCCATAAAATCGTAAGTCAATAATCTGTCAGGCTTGCCCCGGTTGATTGTTTCTACAAATCTTTCGTGGTTAGTCATGGCTCTTCTTTTCGAAGTAATGTTATAAGCTGCCGTAAGGCGTTTCTCTTATTACATTGACCATCGCCCAAAAATTTTCCAGAGGCGTATCAAGTTGAACATGATGTGTAGGGCCGATTATCAGTCCCCCATCCTTGCCGATTGTCTTCAGTCGCTCTCTAACCTCCTCTTCAACGTCAGCTGGACTGCCGAATGGCAGCGTATGCTGCTCATCCATTGTCCCCCAAAAGCAGAGTTTATTGCCGAAATCTTTTTTGACCTCGGCCGGATCCATACAGGCCGGCTGAATGGGATTAAGTACATCCACGCCAATCTCAGCCAAATCCCCGATGATAGGGTAGATATTTCCGTCTGAATGATACGCAATTTTAATCTCCGGATTTATCTCTCTCAGCGCGCCGATAAACGCCGCCATCTTCGGCTTAAAAATCTCCCGCCACAGCTCAGGCGATATTATCATCGACTCTTGGCTGCCCATGTCGTCGCCCAGCCAAATCATATCGACACCCATCTCCACCAGCTTTTTTGCCGCTGTCAGATGATACTTATATGGAATATCAAGGATTCGCTCCGCCAAATCCCGATTAACTACAAGGTCCATCAACATCCGCTCCAGACCCCGCAGCGCCCACGCCGTCTCCCAAATTGTCGTAACGGTTACCCCGACAATCCAGTACTCATCCCTATACTCTTTTATCACTCGCTCGGCCTCGGTGTATAGTTCAGGTCTGTTTGGGTTGGGAGGCTCATAACTGTCCAGCGCCGAGTCTTCAACCAATGGATGCCTGATAATTTCAGTGTATTTGCCCTTGCCGAATTTGGTCTCGTACTCTGCCGCCATCCATCCTATGCCCCACTCATCCGTGTATCCCTGGCCCGCCTCACAATCAACCATGTAATAAGAATTCGCCCACCCCACGCTCGTCAGCAGCATGTCCTCTTCCAGGACACGTTCCAGTTCGTATGTATTGCCTCCCCCATGTGGATTGTGTTGGCTGACAGTATCCTGTCCGAGGTCCTTCCGCAGTCTCAGCGCAAACTCAGGTGTAAAGCTTATCTGCATCGGACAGCGGTCCGGCCGCTCGTTGTTCAGAGCTAACATCACCCTTTCTCTGTGTCTGAGCGTCATTTCTTAATCGCTTCTTCTTTTATAACCTGCCAGTCCGTAAAAACATTCTTATCCAAAAAAGAACAATAGAGCAATCTGCACGGCCAAAATCCCCGTCGCCCAGTATTTAAGGTTAAGATACCATGGCGGCATAGTAATCACAATATCAGGCATCGCCGTCACCCTGGTCCCGTTGTTCTCCGCACGCTCCTCGATTATCGCGCCGACTTTAGCGTGGAAATCGCTCTCCCACGTTATCCCTTCGACCTTCTCCTCCTCCGGCGGCTCCGTCAGCAGAGTAACGACAACCGTAGTTGTAAACGCAACCACAAAGGACCACCAGCCAATCAGCATAAATATATTTATTCCTAATATCCGCTGCATAAACACTGCAAAACCACAGCCAACCAAAAAACCGGTTGTACCCCCGGCTGTGTTGGTACGCCGCCAGAATATACCTAACATAAGGACCGCCGTAAACGGCCCCAACAGCATCGCCAGCAGCGTCTGTTCCAGCCACATTATCAAAGGTGATTTCGACACTATCTGCACCAGCGAAAGTGATACAACTATAATCCCGAATGTCGCCCACCGACCTGCAACAAAATAATGGTGGTCGCTCTTGCCTTTTACCAGGTACCGCTCGTAAAGGTCCTTTACTATCATCGTGGAAGAGGAATTCAGTACACTGCCTATGCTGGACAGACCTGCGGATAGCAGACCGGCTATAAATAACCCCAACATCCCCGAAGGCAGCAGATTAAGAATGAGTTTATGGTATGCCGCGTCGGCCTTCTCCACGAATATCCCCTGCCGGGCAAAAATTATCGGCGCCGCAAGCATTGGAACTATATACAAAAACGCACCTAAGGTCTTGGGTATCCCCGCAACAACATAGCCCAGCTTCGCGTCGTAAAGAGAGCGTGCCCCCAGATTCCGCTGGACCATTGACTGGTGCCCCGCGCACCACCCCAAAGAGACCACAAAACACAAAGCCATAATTACCCACGGCCCCGGCCCGTATGGATGGTGAATGTCAGGAAGAACCATGAAATATTGCTCGCTTACGTTCCACTGCTCAAGCAATACGCTCTTTATCCCCGCAAAGCCGCCGGTCATATTCAGCAGGATAAATACAAGCGGCATCGTCCCCACCATCATAATGACAAACTGCACAAATTCCATCATTATCGCCGCCCCAAGACCCCCAAGTAGCGTATAAGTACCGACCACGACCGTAAGCACCAGCACCGTCGGCCAGAAAGGTATATGCAGAATGTTCTTAAGGAACATTCCCCCCAAATATAACTCCGCCGCTATAGTTACAACAAATATAACCAGCCACGCAAGACAGTAAACAAGCCTTATCGTCGAGCCGTATCTTCTTTCCAGAAATTGCGGCACTGTAAATATCCCCGCCCGCCAGTAAAACGCAATAAAAAATAGTCCCGTCAAAATGTAAGCAAACGGCCCCTGAAACCACTCAAAGTTCGCCTGAACCAGCCCCCATTCATACGCCGCGCCGCCATGGGCTAAATACCCGTGAAGAAAGCCTATGTTCGTCGCCCACACCGCCCCCATAATCCAGAACCACGGCGCCGAACGAGCCGCCAAAAAATAGTCCGCAGTATTTTTTATGTTCCTGCTGAAGAATATCCCTGCAGTAAACATTAAAGCCAGGTAAATCCCAATAATAAGCAGGTCGGAAGGCACTACTTCTCCTCTTCGAAAACAGTTTTACATTCAGTCCTTCTCATATCCGCAGCAAAAAACAATCTGATATAATACTCTTTTAGGCCGTATAATAGCCAACTGAATGTAAATTGCAAAAGAATACTGCTGCGTTGTCATAATACATCCCCCCTAACGATACACCCTGTATGCTAAGAGACAACCGCAATATGGCAGCTTAAAAAACTGCGAAGATAGGAAAATAACAAGAACTGAAAATAAAAAAGGGGAGAGCCTTTTTTTCGGCTCTCCCTTGATTCGTGCGGCTCTTTCCTTTACGCCGTTAACTCCTGCCTTCCATGCCTGCATTTCGCTCTGCCTTGTGTGCGTGGTACCGAAAGTGGGCAATGTAAGTTCAAGTTAACTATGGCCCGATAGGTCATTTTTTAGAGCCACTCTTATTCATATGTCACCAATCAAATCGGCACTCTTGTTTTCCAGCCTTGAATTTTTCCACCCGGCCGACAACCCCCTTCAGATTGACCAGATTAACTGTTTTACCCAGTCAAAACCTTCCACTTTAACTCACCCTCCTAACCTCCCTCTCGCTCGCGCCCGACCCCTGCCGACTCTTTACTCCCAACTGCTTATTTTAACCCTTTTCACTTTTTGGTTTTTTATTTTACTTTTTTATTATTCCGATAACTTCCTCATATCCGTTCAAAACCTTCGCATCCTTCTGTTTCACTATTATATTGATTAAAGAAATTACTATGCAGTTGGTGATGAATCCGGGCACGATTTCATATAAGCGCCCGCTTAACCCGACCTGCTTCCACACCACCAATACCACCGTCCCTGCAACCATCCCCCCTGGCGCCGCCTGCCAGCTTGTCCTTCGGGAAAAAAACCCAAAAAGAACTAAAGGCCCGAACGCCACTCCGAACCCGCCCCACGCATACGCCACTATCCCCGAATGTGAAGAGGTCTACTCCACCGTCCACCAGCTGATTAACGCTCAACAATAACTAACGTCATTGCGTGCTTGGCTTGTCATCCCGTGCTTGCCTTGTCATCCCGTGCTTGACACGGGACCCAAAATATGTAGCCCCGTACCCCTCGTGGTACGGGGCTACTTTACTGGCTTCTTAATACCGACGTCCGCCACCGCCGCCACCGCGACCACCGCCGCGACCACCGCCACGACCACCGCCGAAACCACCGCCACCCCGGTCTCTTTTCGGCCGGGCTTCGTTAACTGTTAGTGTTCGTCCCTGCAGTTCTTTACCGTTCATTTCCTCAATCGCCTTTTGAGCTTCATCCTTGCCCGGCATCTCCACGAACCCGAATCCTCGCGATTCACCGCTGAATTTGTCCTTTATCACGTTCGCGGTTTCCACTTGCCCTAAAGCCTCAAAAGCCGCACGCAAGTCGTCGTCCGTAACCTCCGCTGACAAATTTCCAACATAGATATTCATCTCGATTTCCTTCCTTTAGCCTGTAAATCTAACATTACCTGTCTTCCCACCGTCTGGGAATAAGTTCACCACGACTATAAGACAAAAAAGCCCTCTTGACAACCCTAAAATATAAATTCCCCAATATTTTCTCATCCCCCTCAACGCGGCAATCTCAACCCCAATCTGAAATGTGAGATTTGCAATTTGAAATCCCGCTCGCGGCACCCCTAACCCCTTCGACTACTCAAAAATACCTTTCAGTTGGTGACACAAATAAGTTTCGCCCACAGCCGCTTCTATGGCTGCTGAAGAATGTCGACGGCTTTTACGGCATCTTCGGCGTTGTCCAGGCCGATGAAGATGACGAACCTTGCCCCGCTCACAGATGCCGAAAGTCCTCGGATGTTAATTCCCTCTTTAGCCAGCTTATCCGTTAATTCGGCAGTGATGCCGGCCTTATTTTCTCCCTCAATGCGCACCGAGTGAACGCTGTTCGTAACGTTAAATCCTAAATCCGCGGCTGCTGCTATTTCCCTGTCCCCGCGCAGCGGAGTGACAAAAACAACCCCTCCTCCAGGCTTTTCCCGCGCCCTTCTGGCAATGACGAAATCAAGGTCAGCTCCGGCCTCACGCAGACCGGTGAGAATCCGCGATAAGCCACCTGGTTCGTCTTTAATGCTTGCTGCCCACACATCCACACGTTCGACAATTATCTCCATAATATTGTTCTCCTCTTGGGTCACTACTTACTTTTCTACCTGACATTTCCCATTTTCATCGCTAAACTACACTGCCAGGCTTTCCAATTCAATGATAATATCAAAATCTTCTCTTGGCCGCAATCTCTGAATTTATAATGCCCTTCCGGCTGTAAAAAATAAGGAAAGCCCGTACAACCACACTACAACCAAAAGGTCAAATACCTCATAAAACCACAAGAATCACGGCATCCCTCCCTATTTCCTCAAATTCTTAAGCGCAACCAAATTCCCCCAACGCATTTACTCATTTACGCATTTACTCGTCCACGCATCCGCCACCCATCCGTTTCTTTCTTCCCTATCGCCTTGCCAGCACCAGAAGCCGAGTAGCAAGAGCGTTCACAGTTCGGGGATATATGTAGTTTGGATGAGGGCGCATTGTTTTATATACTTTATCTTGGAAGGCTATCGCGGCAAGCTACAGCATGTAATTTGGAGTAAAATAATGAAGGTCATTCAAATTTCTGATGAGCTCTATGATAGACTCAAAAACTGTATCATTGACCCTTTCGATGATACCCCGGAAATTGTTATCGGGCGTTTGGTAGACATAGTTGATAAATCTAAAAGCGAGTTTTCTTCATGGGATGCTGCAGAAGATACCGGCCAACAGGTAAAACCTCAAGTAAAACCTCAACATGAGCCAGCCACACCATCGAAGTCTCGGTCTCGGAATGTGCAGGCTGCGCACAATGGAATAAGATTATAAGCCTGGTGTAACATGAATATAAAAACAGTCAACGCCGAAATAAAAACCCTAAAAAAGGACTTGAAAGCTGCGAATCGAGCACGTGATACCAGACTTTTAAAGCTTGCTTTGATTATGCTGATACTTGCAGTGGTCGCTGCTTTCATATACGGTCGAATCCAGTTGTAACAAAACTGCTCCACCACTCCTTTTTGAACCACCTTTTTCTCAAAACCAAACCACCTCGTACCAACCCCTCGCCCATCGTACCTCGCCCCTAATTATTTCGCCCCTAACCCCTAACCCCAGACACCTGACCCCCAATTATGCCTCCCACGCCTTGTACTCTTTCCCCTTGTACCTCGCATAAATCACCTTGCCCCCCGTAGCAAAGCGAAGATCCCGAGCTTGACCCGGGACCCAGAAAAAAATGCCTGCGCCAAGCGCTTCCTTACCGTTTTGTCACTTTCAGTTCCAGTCTGTTGGATACAAGTTCTTCGTACTGGCACTGGAACTTGTAACTACCCTCCTGCATGAAAACATAGGATTCGTATCCTTTTCCATCCTGAAGGAACCAGATGCCACTGGGTGTGAAGTCAATCTTGCTCTTGGCTTCCAGCTTTTTCTTTGGCATGCGCCTCGGATCCATACCCGTTGGCATAGCTAAGCACATCCTGACAATTGTCGCGTCTGGTTGCACGAGCCTGCAGGAAATAACAGTCAGGGTTGGACCGATGAGATCGACACCGTCGCTGGTGTTGTTGTCGATCGTTACCTTGGGTGGAGGAAGTTTCTCACCAACGTCAAATTTCACTTTTGTCATGGAACAGGTGAGTTGAACTTCCTCTCCGCCGGATTGAACTTTGGGAGCTCCCGACGCCTGTCTCAACAATATAACTGAATTGCCGACGACCTTACCTTCCCAATAATTTGCCGGTTTTGTTTTCCTCGGATAACCACTGGATAGGTATGTATAGTCAATTTTGTAAAGGCCGGGATTTTGGATACCGGGAAATAAGTTATTCGGTATTTCAAGAGTTTCATCAATAACTGTATGTGGTGCCAATTCGTGAAATGAGTCCGTACCTAACACATACTCCTTCCAGGCGCCGCCATAAGTAACCGAACCGGTCGGACCTAATATATGCAGCCCGGACGACAGAGAATAAAACTCATCTCCGAAAGGTCTTAAAATGGTTAAGGGTTTGTCAGTATTATTTCTAATTGCACAGCGTATTGAAAATGCTTCATCTCTTGAAAAGGTTGTCTTATCGACAGTAAAGCATACTGACAACAGCTCATCTTTTGAGTCTGTCCATTCAAATAGAGAAGGAGGGGTTCGTGACTTGTGATATTTACCTTCGCGGGCCGGTGTTGCGAATCCGTAGATAAGTACCAACGATATACCGAGCACAAAAAGGGCTTTCCACCTGATTGATTTCATAAAGGTAAGTTTCATGGTCATATCTCCCATCAGTTTAATTCATGGCCCTAAAGGCTAAACTAACTTATAGCTTGGACACAGCAGGTTTAGCTCCTTCAATCTTCTCACTTCACACTTTCCCCATTCACTCTTCACCCTTCACCCTTCACTCTTCACCCTTCACTCTTCAATCTTCTCACTTCGAAAACCTCCCCGCCGGCCCGCCCGCAGTAAACAATACCGCAAATCGAGTAACCAGCGCCCCCAACAGTACATATCCCAATATCACCTGCACCGCCAATATCACGTGCCCCGCTATGCTACCCTTGTTCGCGTACATATCTCCAAAACCAAGCGTCGTCATCGTCACTATCGAAAAGTACACCGGCCGAACCACAAGCAGCCCAAAGTAGTGCCACAATGGCTCGTGCGCCTCAACACACAAATCACCTCATGTCGCGCCCGGAATATATCCTTCACTTGGCACATTTTTATTTAATTGTGATTTTAAATTCCGTCCGTTGGACAAACGCACTCTCGCTGAGGTGTAAACGGTGTCTCCAAGAGAACCAGGCAGCTTATCAACTTCAATCCACGTTTCCCATGACTCCTCTGGCCTTAGACGCTTCGGCAAGGGACGCATTGGGTTTATAACGTTGACTCTCCCACCACACTCAAACCATACATGGGTCACTTCCGCATCCCGTTTAGGCGACATATTGGTAATATTGACAAAATAACAAGGTACGTTGTTGGCCTTCAAGTACGCTTTGTGTACTCGCACCTTAACACGGTGGATAAGACCCATTATATTAAAAATCCAATTCATAATCCAATTCATAGTCCAAATCTCCCTATGGTCATGTAACCACAATCAAAACAGCACATTAACCAAAACAGCAACCCAAGCAGCTATGGCACTAACAAGTGCAATTTTTGACGCTCTGGATGCCACTTCATAATTGTGTGCTGCCACTTCACACATATTCGCTGATGTCCGACACATCTCAACCATTGATGCCGTTTCTATCGCTCGTTGTATATTGTCAACAAGTTGTGATTCAGTTGCTGCGCCCTCTCCCCCAATTTTTGCCCAGCTATACGTGCTTGCTCCAACTTCCTTTGCCAACTCCTGTAAAGATAACCTCTTGCCCTGTGTTGGATAGTCATCCCCCAGAATCTGTGACAGCCTCGACCTATACATTTCCTGTTCTTCGTGTGTCATTTTATCCCCTTTCAAAAAGTCTGCTACCACACGATTTTAGCGATTGGCTGATTTACCTATTGGTTTTGTTTATCACACCAATCCTGCACCTTCCGCCGAAACAAGCCCTCCAATTCTAAATAGTTCAGCGGTTTACTACACTGCGTGAGTGTATCAAGCCAAATACCCTGTGTGATTGTTTCCGCCTTACTTTTCGATTCGGCCCCCTCCTTTACTCCTGCGCTCATAGCATCTAAAACCTTTTGCGTTCCCCAATCATATATCTTTTTCTTAACGTCCTCCATACTATCCGACATTTTAACCCCTTTCAAAAAGTCTGCTACCGCACCATTGTACCAATTGCCGATTTATTCGATTACCACAGAACTTACCTAATTCTCAACTCGTATTTTTCAAGGTCTTCATCTACAAACTGGCTTCCCCAACCAACCAGCTTGCCATCCTCGAAAACCAAAGGGGTCATTTCATCCGAAGTGGTGTAACCATCCTTCTGCCATTCTGTTATGTAAAACCAAATCTCTCTTGGCTCGTATACTTCCCGCCTATATGGCTTGCCCATAACCTGCCGGACTTGCTCTTTGGTCATCCCAACAGAGACCTGCAAGAGTTTATCTCTGTTAGCAGCTGCTTCCAGACCCTTCATAGCACCGCAACCCGTCAGAAACAGACCCAAGATTGAAACCGTTACTATTCCTTTCATTTTATCTCCTTTACTCAAAATTCTAATAATCGCCCGTGTGGTCGGGAAGTTCGTCTGCATCGCTACCTTGGGGCAAATCTACCGCTACCGAAAACTTGATACGGCTCACAGTACTGCTCGATGATTCTGACTTGCCGCTCACTCCTGCTCCTACTCCCCACACGGTTAATCCAGCTTTCCCGCCTGTCTCTTTACCTTCCGTGACAGTAACGGCTATATCGAAGACAACTTCGTTTTGGTAGTTGTGGTAGGGGGCAACAGCAGCCTCTTTACCTTTAGCGTGTTGTTGTGCTTCCTGCACACCATCAATAACTTGCTTTAGTGTCTCCGAAACAAATTGTTGGATATTCATATCAAACCCCTTTAAAAAAGTCTGCTACCGCTCCATTTTAACGATCGCCTGTCCTAATACAACGGAAAAATTTCCCCACGACAACTCTACCGTCCCGACCCTTCGGGACTCGCGAGGCTCCGCCCCGGGTGCTTATCCCACTGCAAATTTTTCATTTGCCCCGTGAGATGACGAAGTCTATCTCTCTGGGGCCATCTCTCGCCAATAAATTACCCCAATCTCCCCTTCCCGTCAATAGGCAAGAACCAGAAAAAGAGAAAGCCGGCATCGGGGAGACGACGGCTCTCTTCAAGCGGCTACCTGCCACACCCGAGAGCGGGTAGCCAGCGTTTTAAGGGACAAACTAATCAACACCATTTTAACCGCAAGTGTCCGTCTGCCTCAAGGGAAAAACCAAAGCACGGCAAGAAAAATGGCCGCCATAAGCATTGCGGTGCGTTGGGCGGCCACATAGGAGGGGGAAAAATGCCTCAATTACATTATACCCAAAACCACAATCCCCGTCAAACCAAAAAACATTATTATTGCCTTTACAGGCCGCATAAGATACAGTTATGACCTATAGAAAAGACTGAAATAGAATGTGTTCAGCGCCCAAAAAACTCGAAAGGAGATAAAAAATGAAGGTGCCTGCCTTAATTACTTTATTACTAACACTACTATTCTGCGCCGCTGCGCATTGCCAGGAAGCTGAAGACCCGGACATCAGAGAGTTAACTTCCGAAAAGCAAATGCATCTGCGCGAGATGCACATGGACTTGCAAGCACGCGAGAGTGAACAGGATTTCCAACACCAAATGCGACAACTTGAGTTAGGCAAGCGCCGAATGGAACTTCACCGTCAACGAGCGGGTAAAAAGCACAAAAGGGGTTGGAAACATAAAGACAAGGATGATGCGGCACCGCTTCTAATCGTAATCGCTATCGTCCACATCCTTACGGCTATCTGGGTGTATCAGGACATTCGCAAGCG
>CAZENQ010000019.1:0-43954 GCA_964513655.1 uncultured Pirellulales bacterium
GTCCTCTCGGGGGAAATCGGGGGGATTTCGGGGGAAAACGGGGGAAATCGGGGGATTTTCGAGGAAAATCGGGGTATTTACGGATTAAATCAGGGTACCTGCAGCGCCAATAACGGCGACCCTGCCTCGCCCTGACTTCGCCAGGCCTACGCCGCGGCAAGCATGATAAAAAAATGTAAAACGAAACCAATTTTCGAAGGGCAAAAATAAACATAAGCTCAGCTATAACAAAGACTTACGAAAACAAACAACCTGGCAGACCCGCCCAAACAAAACCAATCTTGCCCGCGCCCGGCCCTCAATTTTTTCTCCAACTCATTAACTCATCTACGCATTTACTCATCCACGCATTCGCCGCTCAAAACCTGTCGCAAACCGACAGGAAATTCGCCAATATGCGACAACTTTCCCTGTGGACTTGTGCCCCCACAAACGGCACAAATTCACTCCCGGCCCCCACCCCGCCACTCCTTTGCCCCTCCAAACCCCCCATTTTAACGCTAAATTTTTCCTAAACTTTCACACTTTGAAACACTTTCAAACACTTATTCGAGCGCAATTCCGCCCCTTTTTGTAAGTTTCACCCAACTTTGTCACACTTTTTCACACTTTGAAACACTTTTCCGAACTCTCGACCCTCGTTTTTAGCTCAATATCAAAGGTGCCCCCGCACCTGACAAATTCCCCACCCCCATTTTTAACCCAAAATCAAAGGTGCAATTCCTTTTGCCTTTTCACTTTTAACTTCCTCTCCACCCCCAATTTTACTCCTGATATTGCGGAATTTCTCTGGATTTAAACAGTCACAATTGTTAAAACTGTACGAAAATCAAATAAATAGGGACTAAATAATGCCACCAGACAAACTACAAGTCTATCACCGGCCGACACTTAACTCACCTCGCATCCTCCTCGGCCTCTCAGGATGGATGGACGGCGGAAAAGTCTCCACTGGTACAATCGAGTGCCTTATTGAAAAACTCAACGCCCAAAAATTCGCCCAAATCGACCCCGAAGGTTTCTATTTATACAGCTTCCCCGCCGCAATGGAAATAACTGCCCTCTTCAGACCACACACGAAGATAAAGGACGGTCTCATAAAGACTTATGAAGCCCCCACAAATACCTTTTACGCCAGCGAACAACACAATCTTATACTCTTTTTGGGCGAAGAACCTAATCTGCACTGGCAGCAGTTCGCAGAATGTATCTTCTCGCTGTCCTCGAAATTCGCCGTCAGCACAATATATTTCATAGGCAGCGTCGCCGGCCTTGTACCCCATACAAGGGAACCGAGGCTCTTTTGCTCGGTTTCTGACGAAAAACTCAAGGAAACCATCCGCCATTATGGTGTAAACTTCGCCAATTATGAAGGCCCGGCCAGTATCGTCACTTACCTTACCTCTAATGCTCCTAACCACAGTTTGGCCATGGCGAGCCTCGTCGCCACCATCCCCGCCTACGTGCAGGGTAATAACCCAAAGTGTGTAGAAGCAGTAACAAGACGCCTGGCGGGCATTTTGGGGCTAAAACTTGAACTTGACGACCTGCGGGATATCAGCGACGAGTTCGAAAAGAAACTGACCGATGTCGTACAGAACCAGCCTGAATTGGCCAGCAACATCACCAAGCTGGAGGAGGACTACGATAATGAGATTTTCGACAGCGAAATGGGTGAGCTGAAGAAGTGGCTCCACCAGCAGGGAATCAGATTAGACTAAGACGTGAGCCTCATTTCCCGTTGCCTTATGAGAATAAAACGCAACTTAAGTGCGAAAAACGCATTTTTCGGTGTAGCTGCTGCAGTTCGCTACGGGGATTCTTAGCGCTTTACACCCCATAAAGCCTACTGCAAAATCAGACGGCAATAAGCACATGCGCATTTAATCGCTGATAAGTGGTAGAAAATGACAGATATTGATAAAGACAAGGGTGTGATATTCGACTTAGATGGTGTGCTTATTGATACCGGTGAGTTCCATAAACAATCCTGGTATGGTTTGGCGCAAAAAGAGGGCTTTGACGCATCAGATGAGATTTTCTACAGTACCTTTGGCATGCAGAATTATCAGATAATCCCGATCTTTGCAGGGCGCAACTTGCCCGCGGAAGACATCGAACGGCTCTCTGAATGGAAAGAGAGGCGCTATCGTGAGCTTGCAGCAGGGAAACTGACGTTGCTGGCCGGAGCAAAGAACTTAATTGATGACCTCAAACACAAAGGCTTTCTGTTGGCCATAGGCACTTCGACACCACAAGTAAACCTTACCTTCATACTCGAACAAGTACCGCTGCTGAACTGTTTTGACGCCTTTGTCACCGGTGAAGAGGTAAGTAAAGGCAAGCCCCAGCCGGATACATTCCTTAGAGCCGCCGAGAAACTCTCCCTGGCCCCTAATCGTTGTGCAGTAGTGGAAGACGCTGTGCAGGGGGTCGAAGCCGGCAAAGCAGCAGGAATGGCGGTAGTCGCGGTAACCACAACAAGAAGCCGAGAGGACCTAAAACAGGCGGATTTAATCGTGGACAGCTTGACACAATTGAAAGCTGAAGACTTCGTAAAACTGCTATAGGATTCAATCAAGCAGCTCAAGAGCAGTGCCGGGTTTTGACAAAACGGGGACGATTTAATCAAGTCATCATGCCCACGTTACATGCTTCAGAGCCTTTGTTTTTTCAGCAAGATTGAAGATATCTCGGGCGTTCTGATGCATTATCGGGTCAGTCAGCTCTAAGGCATTGTCTAAGCTAAGCCAACCTTCCTCTACCAACTCCGACAAAGCCAAGGTTATGCCTTGTCTGGCTATAATAGCATGGCCGAGAACCGGCTCCACCGGGCCGTAGTCGCCGCCGAATGTCAGAATTTTATTGGCCGGAGCAGTAACGAGGTATTTTTTCAAGAAGTCCTTGGCCGCAATCGGATTGATAATCCATGACCAACACATGTCCACACAGGCATTTGGGTAGTGCTTGGCAATGGAAATAAGCTCCTCATAATACGGGTAGCAGATGTGCATGAAAACAAATCTTGTTTCGGGAGCCATTCTGCATAAATCCGTTGCCGCCCCCGGATTTTGAACAAGCCGCGACAAAGGCATTCGCGGTTTCTTATCATCCCATATCGCATAATAGCCCGTGTGAAGTTTTATGGGAAGATTGCAATCGGTAGCTTTGTTAACAGCGTACCAGAACAAATGGTCCTCAAGGGCCTTCTGCTCCTTAGTAGTTAATGATTGGCCGTTCAGTTCTTTACTAAAGGCCTCCTCGACCTTCTCCGCCGGCACTTTCTCGTAATCGATGTTGCGGCTGTATGCATTTTGTGACTTAACGGCCACCGCGTATTTGGCATATTTATCAAACCACCAATCTATCACCCTATGCCAATCAGACAGCGAACTTACTTTGACTCCGGCGGGTTTGGCAAGTTTGAAATTAGGACCTGCCAACATCCCAACAATGCCTATATCCTGCATGAGTAGCGTTGGCATATTCGATTCTCTGAAACCGTCCCCGCTATTTACCTGACACGATTCAATATTGGCCAAATCACACAAGATGCGTCTGTAAAATCTTGGGCGACGAACTTTTTCGTATTCGGTCTGGACCTTTGCTACTGTTTTTGAGGAAAGCTCATCAACGCCGTAGAGTTCTTTGATTGCGATACGAACCGCCTGGCCGTAGCCGGTGTTCTTGATAAACAGCCAAAAGGGTTTAAGCAAAGTCCATTTCTTAAGAGGGTCAACTTTTGGTGAGAAAAAGCTATTGAAATCTTTTCGAGGCATTCCCACTGAACGCATGTCTGAGTCCAGGTAGTGCGCAAAAATTATTGACCAATCATCGCTTTTTTTTCTATACGTGCAGTAATTTCCGTTGAGGCGTTCGCTCTCATCGGGCAAGTGTTCGTGAGTGTCGATAAACGGCGTCTGGAAAACCTTCTCAAATACCTTTTTTCTTATATCGCTGGATTCGGAAGTTAAATCAGGTCTAATGGGTGTCTCTTGTTCGCCGCAAACCGTCTTTGAACTGACAAATGCAGCAGCAATCGCGCCCATCCCTTTGAGCGTAGTTCTTCTTGAAACCAAATTCTTATTCTTCATGTTACCTGCCGTCCCGAATCCAATATTATTGCACAGACCGGTCTGATTGAAGCTTCCCAGCGTCAATCATTTGTTCACTACTACTCTGACCGTGAGTTTCTGCCTGTTAACCACCAGACAAGCTTGAACTCAGTCGACGATCTTATAGACGGTATCGCCTTTTCTCACCCGCTCGGGTATTTTCACTCCAACAGAGTCTCCGGCCTTAGCCTCTTCAACGGGCGCATTGTCAATCTGCATTGACTCAACATCCAGTTCAAGGTCGGTGGTGTGACCCTTAATATGGATTTTATCCCCGACTTTTAAGGCCGCCGTTAACTCGATAGCAGCTACCACAGGTCGCGCAAAGAAATCCGATACCGTTCCAATTATCTCCTCAGACATCTTCCTATCTCCATTAGGTTTCAAGTGACTTTCTTAAACTCAAACATACGCCATCTGGTATTGTAACCAATCCTCTTTCAAGGGCAACCCGGAATTCCTGCGTCCTTTCCCAAGAAGATGGCGATCAACCCGAGGTTTGAGAGATGAGGACCCCGCTGCTGGCTCTGAAGTGGAAAAAGCGGGCGATGGGATTCGAACCCACGACGTCCAGCTTGGGAAGCTATGTATTCAGATGGTTTCTTACCAAACACCTGCATGCCCCAGAGATATATCTTTTCGGTCTCATCAAGATGCGGAGGCAGCCCCTCAAGGTCAAACATTACATAATTGTAGTTGTCGGGAATATTTGGTGACTCCATGATGGTTTCTTCCCCAGAAGCTAATGCGCGAGCCATCCTGAGAATCGATACGACCTGTTTTCCCACGCGCCTGCTCTGTTTTCCCCAAGGACGTCGAAATTCAGAAAGCTGGCTTTCATCATACTGGGACAGAAAGTCATCCACGGTCACCACGCCTTGCTCTCTCAAAGCCAGGGCAAGCCCTTGGTCAACTCCGGAGACCATCGCCACATCTTGGCTTTTATCCGCTCTTGGCCAACAGTACTCAAAGAATCCGCAGCCACTGCATTTTGACCATCCAACAGGACTGTAAGGTTCTGAAGCCAACTGTCTGTAACTCAAAATTTCCTCCAATACCGACAAAGCCCCTGAACCTCCATCGTAGGGTACGGCCACAATTTCGCCAGTGCCACTATGGACCTGCAGTGCAACGGGAGTCTCTTTGAAAGACTGCTCATACAGCCACCCATAGAGTCCCATCTGAAGAAGGATCTCAAGATGATTCTTCTCATCGATGCGGCGTGAGATCTTCGAGTCGCGTAGCCATCGTAATTGTAGCTTGCGGTTATGTCGCCGGCAGTGTCAGCGAGGTGCCTTACCGAGCCGTGGCCGTCATAGAATTTTCAATTTGCCAAAAGCAAAAAACAAGAGGCGCCGAAAGGCGCCTCGAAAATGCTTTCTGAACTCTACACACTAATATGCCTGCTAAAGAAAAGATTGTTAAGTGCTGGTTAATATTGGCACGATACGCTGTACGCCGATTTTGGCGCAGATTAATTCTTGCAGCTTACGATTTCATAGATTCTTTTATTACTGTTCCATTTTGCGAGAAAACCAAGTTCCTTTAGTTTTTGTTTGTGAACATCAACCCATCCTTTAGTTTCACCAGATGCAATACGGCCAGAATACTTATCTGGGTGTTCTAATACATCCAGCTCTTCTTTATTCCAACTATTAAGTTTTTCAAGTAATTCCTGTACTTCAGGAGGCACTTCTCCAGATATATCGGCCTTATTTGAGCACGCCAGAGTCAAGATGAGGACAAAAATCCCAAATGCCAACAATACAAAAATAGTATCTGAAAAGCCTAATTTCATATTCACACCTGCCTTTCTCAATATCAGCTAATCCAAAATAAGCGATACACCTGCACATTGTCAAGCATTAATCTAATCTATTCATTCTATATTTATGGATATGTAATAACACCACTGGAGTTATGAGTAACCTTCGCTTCCCAGTCAATACATTGAATAGCTTTATTCATCAATGTTGCAGCATTCATAGTTCTCCCATCTTTGGGTACATCTTTTGTTTGAAAAATACACATTTTAAACTCCCATGAACGTTGGTATCCGGCCGGTGTATTAGGTGCATCAATTGCACTATAAGTTTTAGGCTGACCTGGAACTTTATTGTAATTCCAACGACTTTGAGCATTACTCCAATATACAGGATCTGAGTCAACTGTGTCATAATCCCAGTCAGGGAAATCCATTGGTACAAGACCGCCCAAATGTCTAACTAAAGGATAATTGCCTGTGGATAAATGCTTCACAAAACCTTTCCCGAAATTGACTAAACAAAAGTCCTTCGGATTACCTTTACTCACACTAAATCTGAACTCCACTCTTTTGGTAGACCCAGCCCACATATCACTGTGCTTCCAAAATCTTCCCAAGCGGCCCCGCTTCAAACTTTTACAGCCTGGAATGCTAAGTAATATAGCAGCTATCACAATAGTCACAACTATCCCAACCAAGCTAAATTTTCCGGTTGGGTCGATGCGATTTATTGGATTTGCGTGGGCGTAGAGATACTTATGCAAACTCTGCGGGTCAAGTTTATTTCCAGAAAAATCGTCGATTCTGTTGAATCTGCCGGTTGCGGGGCTGTAGTAGCGCGCGCGGAGGTAGTACTGCTGGGTGTTCTTATCGTACATTTCGCCGGCGTAGAGCAGGGAGGTGGCGGCATTGGTGGGTGAGAAGTTCAGTGCCCGGCCGTAGCCATCGTAATTGTAACTTGCGGCTATAGTGCCTGTCGGGTTGGCGAGGTGCCTTACCGAGCCGTGGCCGTCGTAGAGCAGGTATTTCATATCGCTGTTTTGAGCCCGTGCGAGGACATCCAGGCCGAGTATGTAGGCCGTGTTAGGATCGGTATCGACGACCTGTCTTAATACCTGCGAATAGCCGGTGTGGTTGTACGGGTCGATGATGTACTTGGTCACTTTCGCGCCATCATCAGCCTCGACGCGGATACCCTCCGGATTGTACTTGTAATTGACCGTGGTGCCGCCTGCGATTACTGAGGAAAGGCGGTTGCGGTAGTCGTAAGTATATTCGCGGACTGTAGATTAAGCCCCTCTTATTCTCTTGCCCCGTGTCTACGCAACAGTTCAGCTATTTCTGTCCTGTTTTTTTCTGTCGCAAGCTTAAGCGGTGTTTTCCCCTCGGCATCTCTCACATTGGCATCAGCGCCCTTTTCAAGGAGTCTCTTCGCGACAAGCTGACGGTTCCTGTTTACGGCTTTATGGATTGGAGCTTGGCCATTTTTATCTAGCGCGTTGGCATCAGCACCACTGTCTATCAGGACTTCTAAAACTGCCAAAAATCGTGTGCCGCTCTCCTCATCTGAATATAAGGCTGCATTAAGCGTTCTTTGAAAAACAGAATCTACGTATTTAGTGTTGTGTTTCTTGGAGATCAGATGCTGTACCTTGGGAATATCATTTTCAATAATCGCAATCCAAAGCAATTTTTCAGGTATCTTTATCGAGTTCCCAAGACACATTCCAGATAGAGTCACTGTTATTGCCAAAGCAAAGACAAGCGCGAGGCGTGACCCATGTCCCCAAGTTACTGCTATCACCGACAGAACTGCTGTGAACAAAGCAAAAATAAGTGGGACAGGAACAACAGCGCTTTCGGCTACAAAATAGGTCGGTACAATAAGCGAAAACGCGAAGTACATAAGCAAAAATGCATTAAGCGGCGTTGTCCGGGCTCCCTGATTGGGGAGACGCTTTCGCTGTTTGTAAGGTATATACCCCACTGCCAGGGCCCCGGTAACGAAGCCGGCGAGGAGGCAATACACAAGATTATTACGAGAGTGTGATAAAAAGGCTCCGACTGTGACCAATAAAAAGGTTAAGAAAAAGAATACCAGCGCCATGGTTGAAGTTTTCCGAGTTTCCTGATTCTTAGCAACATTTTCGGCTTGTTCTGCCTTGGCAATGAAGAACATTGACAGCAACCCGGAAACGAAATGTGGAAAAAGAAAGGCCCGCAGAAGATTCGGGTCGTGGAGAAAGATGCAAATGGGCGCAAGGAGTAAAAAAGACAATAACATCAAAATCAGTGCGAGAACTTGGTTGATTCTAACCTGCCTTTTCTGGGACGTCGACATTTTTTGGCCAGCACACAGACCGTCCATCGCTGATAACCTCGATTGTTCATCTAAAAGACGCTATATGCTATATGCTATGTGTTGGTGCTGACCGAGTCAACGATAAAAAACAACCGTTCTGAAGCCTCCCGTGCGCTGACATACTGTGGGCGGCGAGAGCGAAAAAGCAGACCAGGCGCATTAGGCAAATGTTAGGGTGGCCAATTTTCATAATAGTCACCCCACTGGAATCCAAAAGTGCCCAGCCATGGTGTAGATAAATCGCAGTCACAGGAACTGTACTCACTTAAGAGTGGTCTCAGCGCGGCAAAATTATTGTTCTGGTAACCGGCTGTTGTCCAGTTCGCTTTGGAATACGAAGAACCGTGATACTCGTCCTCAGGGTCCCATGCGGCATTAACAGGAGCTTGGTAGGTGGACCAAGTCAAAGCGAACAGCCATGCTCTTGTCCAACCTTTTCCACATAATTTATTGATTGAGCCCCAAAGGAAATAGTTGATTTCATAGACACTGTAGCAAAAGCCGTTTACGGCTGCACTGTCCTCGCAGTCCCCGCTACCCTTTGGGGAATCCCAAAGGTCTCGCAGAATGAACTGTTTAATGTCCCATCCTCGCGCGCTATACATCTGCTTGCAAACCTGTTTTCTTTGCTCTGGGTTGTCCTGCCATTCCTCAGTGTATAGCGTCCGCAGTCGGGCCCTTAATTTTTTCAATCGATCTGATACGTCAGGTCCGCAATGGCCTGATTTTTGGCTCATGCTAAGACCAGCATGGTAAAGGGGGAAGCCGATGACATACGTTAGTACAACAGCTTGCATAATACGGAATATCAACGCCCTTATACCTATTCCAACCAGTAGACCCGTGGACGAAAACTTTCCCGTCGGGTCTCTATGATTCACCGGATTATTGTGGCCGTAGAGGTACTTGTGGAGTGATTGTGGGTCGCGGTTATTCCCGGCGAAGGGGTCCATACGGTTGAATCTGCCGGTTAGTGGGCTGTACCATCGGGCGCGGAGGTAGTGCTGCTGGGTGTTCTTATCGTACATTTCGCCGGCGTAGAGCAGTTTAGTGGCTACGTCAGGAGGATTGAAGCCGTGGGCGTTGCCGTAGGCGTCGTACGCGAAGTTGGCGGTTATAGCGCCGGCGGTGTCGGCGAGGTGCGGAATCTCTGTTTATTTATTTGTGGAAGAGCAAAAAAAGACATGGAAGTAGGACATCAGATAAACTCCTTCTTCCATTTGACATTACCCTCTCTTCCCAGAATGCGACTAAACCAAGCCATCTTGTGTCCCCATATCGCACTAAAAGAACAACCATATCATCCAGTATACCATAGGTAATTTGTTTAATCAATCTTGGGAATCGGGTATTTTAAGACATCCCCCTCAATCTTTACTCTAGGATGTTTTTTCCACTCATTATATTTATGTTTCACGGGGATCAAATCTTCTTTTCGCCAGGAAAGCACAAGCTTGAACGTTTCATTTAGTAAGGCAAGCAGGGTCGGTTTTTCCAAAGAACACTTCTTAATTTCGGCATGCTTCGAATATCTAGTGAGTGTATCGTAATCATCAACATACCAGGTGCTAGCCATCCCAATATGTTCTTCGTCTTGTTTAATCACAAAGATTTGACCAAGTCCCCCTTTAGGATGCCTGAAACGGAAAGTCCAATCTGGACCGGAGTGGGAATACTTAACAATCATTAGGTTGTAGGTGGTAGCGAAATCATCCAGGACTTCTGAAATCCTGCTGAAGAAAGCTTCCAATTCGACAAACTCCTTCTTCCATTTAACATTCCCGTCTCTTCCCAGAATGCGACTAAACCAACCCATCTTGTGTCCCCATATCGCACTAAAAGAGCAACCATATCATCCAGTATACCATGTATAGTGGGAATTTACACTTTGACAGCCAGTTTGTCAAGTTCAGTTTCAAATTATTTTCTTACATCTAACTGTATCAGTACTATTGTAGGATCAAATCTTCCATCCATTAGCGTCACACGTCAAAGGCCAAAACATACCCCTTATAGCGGCAGTCCCTCAGGGGAGCCTTTTGGTATCGGTATGGGTCCAAACACCGTCCCAAATCCACCAGAACCATCACGAAATATGTACTGATATCCTCCACCATCCAACAGCCCGTACACAGGATCATACTTTTCTGGCACTACTCCTTCACTTGTCGGTTCGAAACCTTCTTTCGGCCAAACAATGTATACGGCAGTTCGCGGCTCACCCAGTAACGCAAGAAACCATTTTGCCCACCAACCAGTTAAGTAAATATCTCTAGTACCATATGATCCCTCCGGGGGGTTCAGAGTAGCATCCCAGAGACCAGTAGCTACCAGTGACACAGCGTGCCTTTTATAACTATAATGCAAGTATATCTCTTTTCTACGACTTCGGGGTAGCGTTCTAACCAAGTCTCTTGCAGCATCGAATACCTGTTTCAAACTCATGGCCATCGCTGCTGCCAGGGCAAATAGTAATTTTATCTGGCGTTCAGCTGCATCTTCTACCATACCTCGAAGCGCAGGATTTGCTACATAAGCAACGGCAATGACGGCAAAGAGTACTGCAACAATTGACCAAGTACTCATCGTATCAGCCAGTAGCATATTGCCAGCCGGATCAATTCCGTTAACCGGGTTACCATGGGCGTAGAGATACTTATGCAAACTCTGCGGGTCAAGTTTATTTCCAGAAAAATCGTCGATTCTGTTGAATCTGCCGGTTGCGGGGCTGTAGTAGCGCGCGCGGAGGTAGTACTGCTGGGTGTTCTTATCGTACATTTCGCCGGCGTAAAGCAGGGATGTAGCGGCGTTGGTGGGTGAGAAGTTCAGAGCCCGGCCGTAGGCATCGTAATTGTAGCTTGCGGTTATGTCGCCGGCAGTGTTGGCGAGGTGCCTTACCGAGCCGTGGCCCACATAGCGTAGGTATTTATGTGCTGTTGAAGCTAAAAATTAGACTTATTTGAAGCGTCTATTCCTTTGCTCCGTGCTGACGCAAGAAATCTGCTATTTCCTTGGTTTTGTCCCGTTCCAATGCAATTTTAAGAGGGGTTTTTCCTTCTTTATCTGCCATATTAACATCTGCTCCCTTCTCTACAAGATGCTTCACCGCCTCTAAGTTATTTGCTTGGTAAAATGCTGTTTGGTAAACTGCCAAATTAAGCGGTGTTCTACCATCCCCATCTTTCAAATTAATGTCAGCACCGTACGATAAGAGTAAGTCAATTATCCTCAATTGATCATCCAGAGAAATCTGCGCACGGGATGAAACATAGTGAAGAGGTGCTTCTTCATCAAGTTTAGCCAAAGTGTTAACTGTTTTATGGGCACCATTGTCCAAGAGAATTTTTAGCATCTCGTATATTAACTCCCCACGCCTTTTTAACAAATAGCCCTGGCTTAGAAGCTGACTACCCCTCCCAAATGATATGTTACATGCATACATCAACATAGTGAAATCCCCATGGAGCGTCGTCCCATTAACATCGTATCCCTCGGCAATCTTGCGTTTCATAAGGTCGAGGTCGTTATATAGAATGGCAAGCTCAAGGTCTGATTTCTTTTTAGATTGACTGACTTTGGCTATCTGAGTAGTATATATTAATAATACCACTGCGAATAGTATTAATGAAAATATGAACACAGAGTTCCGCTTGGCATATAGTGACAACAGAAGGCTAACAGCAGCGATCGCAGCTGGTATAGCAAGGCAGTGAACGCTAAAATGCATTATAAAATGGAACGCGTAAAACAGGGTTATTAATGCCAATAAGCTTGACACTACTGCCATGTATGAACACAACTTGCCTGACACAAGTATCCCTTTATGGGTATAGCTAGTCCGATTCGAAGTATTTTATATGACCATCAGACCTTCGCCATTGAGCTTTCAATTTCTCGAACTTTACCTTACATGTAGTACTACACTTGAAACATGTATTTCCACACGAGACATTCGTATTGCCAAATATACCTGCACGTATCCATGCCCGCTTACATCTGGGTCTATTTCCTGGCTCATACCAAAAAGCATATGTGTATAGAGCTGATGCCGGATATAAAAGATAATCCCCACACAATCTGGTCATTACACCAAAGAGATAATAGTTGGCCTCATGCGAACTATAGCATCCCCGTCCGATTTTAACAGTGTCTTTGCAATCTTTACCCGTAGCACACCCTTCTGGCCATTCTCGACGAGTACCATAAACGTGGTCTGGTTTAAATTGATGGATGTCCCAACCCTGTCCAATATTCCATCTATCTACGCAATATGCTATCTTTTCTTTAAGAGGGAGCGGATCAAACCAGCTCACTATATTATCTTCTAATGACTCTAGTTGTTTTGTTACATCAGGTCCACAAACATCAGGGTTCGCTACCGATGCTATTGTTAATATAATAGCAAATACAGCAATCGTCAACAATAAGCCAATAAAGAAAGTTCCGGTCGGATCTATTCCATTCACGGGGTTATTATGTGCATAAAGATACTTATGCAAACTCTGTGGGTCGCGGTTGTTTCCGGCGAAGGGGTCCATGCGGTTGAATCTGCCGGTTGCGGGGCTGTACCATCTGGCGCGGAGGTAGTACTGCTGTGTTTGCTGGTCGTACATTTCGCCGGTGTAGAGCAGGGAGGTATCGGCATTGGTGGGTGAGAAGTCCAGCGCCCGGCCGTAGCCATCGTAATTGTAACTTGCGGTTATGTCGCCGGCGGTGTCTGCGAGGTGCACAATCTCTGTTTATTTATTTGTCAAGGAGCGAATGATAGGATAGTGAGTAGAAAAATTTTCTACTCAAAGGATTTATGGCTGGATAGAAATTTTAGGAGGGACAATTTCAATCTATTGTCTGATTTTTACATTTTGATGTTTCCTTCTTTTTCATAGAAATCAATATAAACGAGCAAATCAAACAACCCGGGGCAAAGAACAGGAGGCCACGAGAAGGTTTTAGTAACCAAAGTGTGAACGCCTCCTTCACTACAACAACCTCTTCACCTGTAGTTGCAACTTTTACAACACGTACAGGCCTACCAAGAGGACGGGGCTTATAAATATTTCCAAGGCTATCTCTAATCTCCTCAGGTTTTTCCGAACCAAACTCCTTATCGAAATCAAAGATGGCTTCCTCACTGATCAAATTTCCTTTAGAATCAAAGGATATTTTTTTATTTTTGTATTCGATTGCCACAATCAAATTATCCGCTTTATCAATTAACAATCGCCAATCTGACCCTCCTGGAATGCCTACAAACCAACCAATGAGAAAGCTCCCGTCTGAATCGAAAATCTGTACTCTGTTGTAAGGGCGTGACAAGCAGTAAATCCGGCCTTTGCTATCTACTGTAATCGTTCTAATATCAGAAAGAGGAAATCGAGCTACAGAAGACACCATACGCAACCCTATCGCATCACTCATATAATCAGAAACAAATACAAATACAAATGTCGAAATCCAAAAAGCCACCGGTATGATAAAAAACTTTATTGCCGTGTTCCAGATTTGATATCGCCTCTTTCTTACTACCACTCCGAGAATCAGAAGAAAAACAAAGGCACAGAGACATACCGGGATAGCTATCCCTGGTACCCACGGAAAATAGAAGGCTGCCAAGCTGATGATAGAAGCCAAAGGGCAAATAATGACAACGACAACTAGTACTAAAAGGGGAAGCATTAACAGAGGATTCTGCCTCTGCACCTGCGACTTAGCCCAATCAGCCAGTCTATTTAAATAATTCGTAATCATGGAAAAGCTCTTGTTTTCGAGTTCATGATATAACCAAGTGACCACATTTTAGCGAAAAAACGGGCTATTGCAGCAACTATTTTTATGGAAAATGGTAATTCAAAGAAATACACATATCAGTCCACATACATGTAGTGTGCTGGAGTACAAGGATATTGTAATCCAGCAGTCGATGTGTATGGCTAACTCACAGTGGAGTTAGCCATATGTCAATTTTCTTCATAGAAGGAAACGGGAGAACTAGGCAAAAGCTGCATTGTGTAGCCACCTCCCCATACATAACTTGAGCTCTTACCCATCCCTCCAACTTTGTAACTCAAACCTATTGTAATCGCAACGGTACCACCGCTGTCCGAGTACCTCCAACCGGAGATAGTGATAGGAACGCTCGTGTTGTTCAAAAGTCTATTTGCGCTTGCCGTAAGCTTATTTAGCTTTTCTGGCATCCATTTGAACATCTCGAGTTGTGTTATCCCTGTTCCGGTTATATTACGGACATGTGCAGTAAGCATCTTATTGAGAATGCCATCCCGCATTTTCTTTGGAAGGCCCATGAAGGGAAAAGTAAAGCTAATATATGGGCCCTCATAATCAGATGACTTCAGGGCATTGAAAACCACTCCTCCATACCCTTCAGCTGAAATGCTATTACCATACCCACCAAAGCCTAAGCCGACGCCAACATTCAAATAACCCGCTATTCCGCCCTCTGAACTAGTGGAAACTAATCCTTCTAAGGTCGTACTCCAGTTGAATTGTGCTGGAACGCTTCCCATATTATGTGAACCACTCACACCACCACCAACCATAACTGCTGTAACGGGACCGCTGAGGGCATTCTCTATCCATTTTGGCATTAGCGCAGTAGCAATTTTATTAAGTACGGGAGACAATGCTGGCATAATGAGACCAGTAAGCATACTACTGATTGCCATGTTAACCGCCAGGCTAGTGATACTGAAATTACCTGACGGATCAATATTATTGACCGGATTTGCGTGGGCGTAGAGGTATTTGTGCAGTGACTGTGGGTCGCGGTTGTTTCCGGCGAAGGGGTCCGTACGGTTGAATCGGGCGGTTGCGGGGCTGTACCATCGGGCGCGGAGGTAGTACTGCTGTGTGTTCTTATCGTACATTTCGCCGGCGTAGAGCAGGGAGGTATCGGCATTGGTAGGTGAGAAGTTCAGCGCCCGGCCGTAGCCATCGTAATTGTAGCTTGCGGTTATGTCGCCGGCAGTGTCAGCGAGGTGTCTTACGGAGCCGTGGCCGTCGTAGAGCAGGTACTTCATATCGGTGTTTCGGTCCCGTGCGAGGACATCCATGCCGAGTATGTAGGCCGTATTGGCATCGGTATTGACTACCTGTCTTAATACCTGCGCGTAGCCGGTGTGGTTGTACGGGTCGATGATGTACTTGGTCACATTCGTGCCATCGTCAGCCTCGACGCGGATACCCTCCGGATTGTACTTGTAATCGACCGTGGTGCCGCCTGCAGTTACCGAGGAAAGTCGGTTGCGGTAGTTGTAGGTATATGCGCGGATTGGACTTGCATCGTTGGCCTCTTCGACAAGCGAGCCGTTGTCATCATAGCCGTAGAAGGTATTGGCATCATCGGTAAGCTCGCGCGTTAATTCGTCAGTATTGGGGTCGTAGAAGTAATAGGTGGTGTTGCCGTCCACCACCTGACGCTGGAGACGGTTGCCAACGAGGTCGTAAACGTAACTGTGGGTAAAGTCATTCACATCGCCGCCGGGGGCGTCATAGTCCTCTCCGACAAGCCGGTTAAGGGCATCATAGGTCCAGTTGACTGCGGTCACATCCGAACCAACGGTCTCCGTGGCGGACGACCTCTGGCCGTCCGGCAGCAGGCTATATACGTAGCGCGCGAGCGGAGCATCCTGAATATCACAGATGTTGACGTCTGTCAGGCGGTTCAGCTCATCGTAGTCGTAATATGTAACGTTGTTCGGGTATGTTACGGAGTCGACAGAGCCGACGGGGTTGTAATCATAATAGAAGCTCTCGTCCGCATTGTCACCGTTGCGTTTATCGACGAAGACCTCGTCCAAACGCGCCAGCTTATCGTAGTAATATTTGACTTTGGTATCGGAGGCATCTTGTGGGCTATAGGCGGACTTTATCTGCCCTGTATCCCAATACTGGTAACCGATAAACTGGCCACCAGAATTAATCGTCGTGACGTGGCCTTCGTCATCATACGAATAGGTATAAATGGTCTGGTCAGACTTATCAAAGTCGTCAATGGTGACCTTTGTCTTACGGCCGAGCTTGTCGTACTCGAAGTGGATTTGCATGTTGGGTTCGGCGGGGTTGAGTTCATTACTATCGTAGAACTTCTGGTATCTAATTTGAGCGGGCGCATTTGGAGCATCGTAGTAGTAACGTGTTACGTGTTCGTTGAAGTCTATGTACTTATTTAGCATGCCATTGGCATCATACTCCCAGGATTCGGTTCGCCCATCGGGCAGTGTCCGGCCGGTCCGCTTGTGCAGCTCGTTGTAGGCGAAGGTGGTCTCGCGGACATAGTTGGCATCTCTGCTGCCGTCGGCATACTCTTTGACATTGTCGTGGATTGTAAGCAGGTTGCCGTAATTGTCGTAATCGTACTCGTAGCGTGGATAGGTTGGCGTATTGCCGTTGTTGGGGTCATTGACGTCAGGCAGGATGACAGCCGTAAGTCGGCCTGCTGTGTCATACTCAAACCAGCGAGTGTGGTCGGCCTGGTCGGTCTGCTCGATACGTCGGCCGAGCTCATCATAGTCAACCTTTGTGTAGGTTTGGCCGTGCTGGGCTGTTTCCGGATAAATGGTCTTCCACAAACGGCCGAGCGCATCATACCTGAACCCGGTTTCGTTGTCGCGCGCATCGCGGACGAGGACACGGTGACTGCCCTCGTATTCATACACGGTATTAGTGTCCCCGTCCCCATCCGGGTCCTCAAGGGTAACCATAATTTGTTTGCCTGCGGCGTCATAATCATACCTGGTTACCTGGTCAGTGGCGCTGGTAGTTTCCGCGACCCGCCCTAAGTCGTATTTCGTGGAGGTCGCCCAGAGCTCAGTGCCGTAACTCCAAACAGGGTCGCCGTTGCTATCGTAGATATTTGTCCTGCCGACAATGTTGCTGTCGACGATGATATCTTGGATAGGAATATTAACATCGGCATAGCGCACAGTTGCCCCAACGCGTCCGAGGCGGTCATATCCTGTCCAGGCGCCGTTCACATTCGGGTCGCAGGGGTCGTGAGGGTCGGTGGTGACAATGGCACGGCCCTCCCTGTCGTAGAGCGTTTCGGTTATGGTCAGGTAATTATTCGGGTCAGCGGCAAAAACGTCATTGCTCTCATAAACCTTGGTTTCAACGAGGTTGCCCAATTTATCGTACTCGTACTTTGTTACCATATCGTGCTGATTTATGACCTTGTCGGGCTTTCCTATCTTGTTGTATTCGGTCTGGCTTAAGACCACTGTAGACGGCTGGACAGTGCCGGATACGTCATTGACATCTCTTATGATCCTCTTGACCCTGCCCGCAGCATCATATTCGGTGATTGTATAGACGTTGCAATCATTACCTGAGTCGTAGGGGTCTTCCCAATGATACCAGGACTTGATTTGATTGCCGTTATCATCGTACTGGAAATACCTGGTGGAGGAGCAACAGCCCTCTGCGATGCTGTAGGGCTGATGGCTGGAGTTGCTCTGAGCCTCATCATAGGTATAGGTGGTAACGACATCCACCAGTTGTCCCGTGTTTTGGTCCGTTACGTGGCGCGTGACTTCGAGGAGGTTGTTGTTGATGGGGTCATATTCATAGGAAGTGCTGTAGCCGAGTGCGTCTATTGTTTCTTCAAGGAAACCGTCGTAGTCATAGTGATTGGTGGTTATTATTGTTTTCAAACCGGAGTCTGTGGGGATTAGCTGCTTGGTTTCTTCGAGCTTGCCGTACCAGTAGTCGTACTTGTACTCAGTGATATTACCTACAGGGTCGGTCACCTTTGTGGTTTTGCCGTAGCTATCATACTCATAGGAGGTTGTACTCGGTCCTGACGGCGTAGGCACGGTGACAGCGGATGGGCCATCGGGGTAGAGCGGGTCGTTATAGTCGTACGTGGTTGAGTCATTGAAAGCGTTTATGACTTCGATGACCCTGCCTCGGCTGTCGTAGATGTAGGTTGTTGGAACTTCAAAGCGGTCGTAAATGGTCTCGGCCTTTTTGCCGCCTACATCCGCGTGGCTCAGTCTAATTTCTCTTCCATATGCGTCGATGATGCCTATTAAGCGGCCGCTATCATCGTACTTGTACTGGATGGGACTCAGACCGCGGGCATCTTTGATTTTGTAAATGTAGTGGTATGCGGGATTAATGTCGGGGTCGTTGGGGTCGTTGTAATCATAGGTGGTGCTCTCGTATATGCCGTTGCCGTCGCCGATATCGACGAGCTTGCGAACCTCGATAAGGTTATCGTTGCTGTCATAATAATATTCAATGGTGTTGGGGTCACTGCCGCCCTGCTGGGCCGGGCCCTTGATGGCAGCAATATGGCCGCCATCGTAGGTGACGTCAATAGCCTTGGTCGGGTCGTCGTTGGCGTCGTAGTGATTGATGTCACCGATATGACCATTATAGAGGTTGACATTAAAATCAATCTTTTCGCCAGTGGGAGTTATTATATAGGCCAGGTATGGGTCGCCATACGGTTCGGCCCAAAATTGAATGCCTGGCTCAAGGAATAGATCTTTGCCATTCGTAAGTGATTTGCGCTTGATATAGTACTTGGTATAGTCCTCAGTAGTCAGGACAAAGCCCCGGAAATCGTAAGTTGCGGGGTAAGGAGGCGCTCCCGCAGTATAGGTTTGGCCCTGCCAGTATCCGCCGGTCATTTTTTCCGCAGGGGCGCACGCGAGCGTGGCATTGACGCCTTCCGCCTCCTTAAAATAGGCGTACTTACCGGCCATGTAGAACATGAAGGTTGTTCTCCTGCCATCAGGCAGTGTAAGGGTAACATCACGGTTGTAATTGTCGTCCCATCGAATGTATTGGTCTGTACACCCGACACAAGCAAAAGATTGTCTGTATTCGTTAAGTTCGATGTCCATGTCGGCGACAGAATAGGTCCAGCCATGGCCGAAAGCACCGTCTTGCTCTTTACGGAGACTGTTGTAGGTCCGGGTCACCTTCAGAGGCATGCCGGTAACCGGCACAACCAAATCTTCCTGGGTGAAGCTGATGTGTCCGAGCTTGAGCGGACTGTCGAGTACGAACCCGGCATAGTCATAGTCATATGCCACGTCGGCGCCGCTGGCGGGGTACTTGACCTTCAGGAACATCTGGTAGGCACCGTTGGCCACACCGGTGAGATCAAGGGTGCCAAGTGAACTACCCGGTTCGACCTTACCCTCGCGCCAGCCATCGGTACCTGCATTCGGAGTGACATTTTTGACAAAGTCATTGGGACAGGGGTCAAACACAGCTACATCGAACGTATATAGTTCAACCTTGTACTTGACGTTCCCCTCGTAGACCGGGTGGTAGGCGGTACCTATGAGGTCGTAAAAGCCAGAATCGATGACCGGCGGGGAGTTCGGTGGGGCTTGGAGCTCATCATTTAAGATTTCAGCGACGGGCGAGGCCATCATTACGCTGAAGTAAGCGTTCGCGTCCCAAGTGCCGTCGTCCCCATAGTCAAGGTGTACGGTGTAATCGCCGTCGTTGAGGTCTGTGGCAACAAGAGTCTTATAAATTCTATCGTCGTTGATCCCGGTCATTTCGGTGATCGGACTATTCCCATCGAAAGTCAGTTTCCAATCGTTATAGTCATGGAAGACAGCAGTGATTATGAGTGTGCTGGAGTCGGGGGTCGCGATACTTGGGGTAACTCTGAAATCCGCTACGGGGTAGTCGGACGTGGTAATGGTGTAAAATTGCACGTACTCCTGTTTGTAGTTACCTTCCCGGTCCACCGCCCGAGCAGATATTTCATGTCCGGTGCTGCGCATAGAGTAAGTATTCAAGGTATGCAGGATGGTTATTTCATTCGGGTCGTTAACATCACCACCAGTTATTTCATAGCTGTTTGGCTCGATAATCTGACGATCCAGCCTCAGCTCAACCTTGTCCAGATGGTCATCTTGAGCAACTACGTTGATGTCAATCACACCGCTGACATACGAATAAGGTTCAATTTCCTCCGCGCCATTTATTTTTACACTGAAGGTGGTAATATTGGGGTCGGTTGTATCCGCAGGGGGCGGATTATTTATATCCACATATTCGTAAGATACCTCGTTGACATTGCCGGCCAAGTCCCACACTTTCAGGATAACATTGACATCAACGGCATCATTGAAATCCTCGGTGTAAACAGTGGCCAGTACACCGTCCTCGACCGGCTCGGTAAACGCATAGACCAAAAGGTTGGGTTCATTACCGTACTGACTGACGTGCACCTCATATTTCTCGAAGTTATTATTCAGCGGTTTATCACCATCTGTGGCTGTGCCTTCGACGACCAATACCCCCAGAATATCCGGGTCGGGTTCGTTGGCATCGGTGATAACAGCGGTGGGCTCGGTCAGGTCCACACGGAAGGTGCCTTCCAGAGGTATGGCTTCGTTTGCGTCCGAGCCAGCGGTAAGTACGTATTGATAGCTACCATCATTTGGTTCTGCAAATTCAAAGATGGCTACCAGATTCGGCTCATTGCCACTTATCGGTCCAAGGTGTACATCGCCCTGGCCATACTTGTAGATATTAGCTTCCCACTGGACGCCTCGGGTGACATCGGCATAGATGATAAACTCGTTGGCGTCCTTGCTGACCCAGTCATATTGAGTTATTTGGCCATTAGAGCCAGCTCCAGCCACAACATTTAGGATAGCCGACTGTTCTGCGACTCGGTCAATGGGCTCGGTGACTGCGAGCACTGAGGCGACCATGATATTAGGGTCAGGTTCGGCTGCCAACCAGGCTCTATCCCTGAACCAGCGGTTGATATCCAGGACTGCCGGCAGATAGGCCAGGCCCGCGTTTGTCGCGTCGCCTTCGGCTGTCTTCAGCCAAAAGGTGGTTGAATCAATAAGCTCTTCAACGGCGTCATAATTATCAGGGTCGAAGTTGGGATCGCAACCAACAAGTAGATCTACCGGTGTGACAGAATTATCTTTCAATTCAGCACCGGCAGGCTGGCCTATGTCAAATGCGTCCAAGACATGATCATCCGCATTAAATAGTACGAAATCGCTGGCGTTGTTCGCAATACTTCGCTTGATGTAGCCCACATAATTACAGTCAGCGGCACCCTCGATTTTGACCATGCTCTTCGGTACCGTAATTTCATGTTCAGGATAAGCGGTGTTTTTGATATCGTTCTTAACGTACTCCGGTAAGTTTGCCAAGGGACCGCTATCTTCGGTCAGACTGTTGGCATCCTCCCAATTGATGATGGTATAGATTGGAACGTTAGGGTCATTCTCATCGTTAGCTGTTTTGATCACGCGTGCCACGGAGACCGCTTCTTTAGCGGGCAACTGTTGAAACGCCTGCATCAGGACGCTGTGCTCGAGGACACTGGAAGTGAGGGCCGACATAAGCATAAACTGGTTCTCAGGATTGAATGGGTCATCACGGTCCGGAGCTAAGCTCTCGACAGGCACATAAGCATCCCGTCCAATTGCAATTCTGACTCGGTCAGATGCAGCAGTATACGGCCAGTCTTCATCACCCAATAGGCTGGTTACAGTCAGATCCCATGCCACACGCACTACACTGGGCAGGCGAGTTACCGTCAGGCCCAGGGAACCGCCAATTATCTGATTGAAGCGGTCCATGTAGTGGAAGTAACCCAGACCGATACCGTGCAGAACATCACCGACGGTTTGATCAGGTGTGAGAACCTCATTAGCATCAAAGCTTTTGGTCACTTCATCCATAAAAGCGTAGTGGCGGTCCAGATCTGCTCCTGTAATTCTCTGGGGATTCAGGACCAGGGCGTGAATCCCTCCAGCCCGAATCGAATGTGTCATTTTTTCGTGTGTTATTGCATCCGTCGTGCCGTCTGGCGTAATGAACTTCATCTCCAAATCTTGCCGCCGGCCCATATTAACCGGTTGCTCGGTACCTTCTACCTCAACGGGTTCCCCGTCGACTGTTATCCGGGGGTTAAGGCTCATAACTAACGGGAAGAAATTGGGGTCGATGCCGGTATTTGTAACGTGCTCATGGTTAGGATCCTGTGGTACATACCTAAGCGTAATCCTTTTACCCACCAGTTCCGGCAGACTCTTTGTCATTGCAATGATTGGAGTATCAGCTTCAGTATCGCCCGGATTTCTTAGCGCGACCCTAAACTTATACCTCAACGGGTCAGGAAGCGAACTGAAGTTATCTTTAGGCGCCCCTTCGTAAATCTTATACTGATCTGTAATCGGCAAAATCCCATATTCCTCCGTCAGTACATAACGTTGACGAAAAGCTGTTTCAGCGCTGAGCCCATGTTCGCTGAGGTAAGGGCTTATACGGTCGCGCAAAACTGCCAGTTGCCCGGCTATTGGAGTCTCATCTATGCCGAATACGTATCCGTATCCCTCATTTACCTCAGTAGTTGCAGCATCTCCGGCTTGTTGCAACACAACAGCGGCTGAGTCCATATCGATCCCAACTGAAGCTGCGATATCAGTGCTGCCAGAGAGTCCGTGCTGTTTGAACGAGGCGTCCATGTCAAGCCAGGCGTCACCGTCACTTGCCCCCTGATAGTCCTGTTGGCGCACCACCCCTCTGTAAGGGAAGTTATCCACATACGCCTTAACCCAGACGTGGTCAACTCGAATTGTCTCGACCGGAGCTTCAGGCGCAAGTTCCCAAGGAATACCATTTCTGTCAACCAGTTCTATGACCTGGTTTGGGTCCTCCAAACCGAACCAACTAGCCGCCTCTTCCATTGATAGCTCTATGGTGCCAAGAACATAACGACAGGGTATACCGCTCGCGCGTAGCAAAGCTATCATCAAGCTGGCAAGATCCATGTCATTTCCTGCTTCTTCCTCTAACGTCCTTTTAGCCCCTTTAAGCGAACCGAAGTAGGGCTCATAGACCAGTTCGTTCCGGACATACTCAAAGATTTGGACGGGGTTGTAACCGAGTTCCTCAGCTTTGGCCATAATAAGGTCATTGGGGTCATCCGGGTCAAAGTCGATTTCGGGTATCGGTTCGCCTGAAGATAATGCGCCAATAGCCAAGTCATCATCATTTGGCTCACCTGTCACTGAATTGACTTCCTCCATTGCGGCAATCAGTGCGCGGTGCACGTCTCCGGCGGCAGCCAGCAGCCAGGGCCATTGAAAGAATGGCGGACTGGCAGGCCGTCGAGCGCCAAGAGAGACGCTGTGCCGTGGGAAATACGGTTTTGAAGGGTCGGAGGGACTCTTTCCAGAATCTTCTTTAGACTCAGGCTGGATAAATTCAACCAGCTCTTGTAAACTTGTCCGCAGTTTGCCGCGCTTTCCTTGATTTTGTTGAACTAATGACAGCAAACGGTTGAGCTCAAATTGGCGGTCCTCAGCCACCCGGGAAAATTCATCGAGCCTATCCAGGATTTCCTGAGCAACATCACCTTCAACCAACTGGGTCCGTATATCCGCCAGTTCGGCCTGTATATAAAGGTGGGTCGTCTTGAGCTTGTTTTGCAAGACCGCCAAGTCTTTAACAAGAGATTTGGTGTCCTTGCGTGCTTTAATCTTTGCCAGAGCCCGCTTGCTTGTTTTCAGATATTTATGGCATAGTATCTGTTGTTGCCAGCTGACCGGCAGCGTTGGGTCAATATGAGTGCGCACCGCACGGGCGTGCTCCTCGATGATGCGCAAGTGCTCTTGTTCAGATTGGTGCTGGGCCATCACCTGTGCAAGTGTGCCGGCATCAATAAACAGCACCAATGCGGTCACACAGATAATTGTTTTACGCCAAAACAGTTTTATGCTTCGTCTGTAGTGCCGTAGCATTTTGTAAGCTCCTTTTTATATTAGAGGTTCCTGGTTTTGCACTTGCGCTTTTAGGTGGTCTTTGCTCACTTTAGCATCCTGTCTCCAGATAGTCGCGCGGAGAAACATCATCTTAGTCCCAGCTTCCTGCCTCAAACAGTTCCGTAATTTCCTCTTGATTCAGTGCGTATGGGTAGATGCGTACATCGTCGATTGAGCCGCTAAAAAAGCACATCATTCCAGCAGCTGCAGCATCATAAGCACCTATATCTGCTAAAGGAGGATTCGAGATACTTGGAGCAGCACCATCAGTCGCGCTATTTTCTGACGTACCATTTATGTAAATTTCTACATTAGCGCCATCCTGAACTAATGCAACGTGGGTCCACGCATCCGCAGTTACAGAGACTCCTGAATCAAGCTGTTGAGAAGCGTCCGATGCTTTCCTGTATAAACCTTCCCAAGTAGCTGGATTGCCCTCGGCATATATCGCGAAACCAGTACTACCGTTCGCTCGGTACAAACTTATTATCCTTCCTGCACTTGAATAACCTGTTGTGTCTGATTTTACCCATCCCATTATTGATTTGCTCGTAGTTCCGGTAACAGACCCATAGCTGCTGCCACACGCAACATAATCATCCTCCCCGTCAAAGCTCAATCCGCCGCGGATTTTGCCCGCAGTCCAGGTGGGTCCGTTGAGCTGGCCGTGGTTGCCGCTCGGTGAGGCATCCATCGCCATATTTCCTGAATGCTCATCAAGTCTCCAATGGCCAACGGGCTCAGGGACAGGAACCAAGAGCAACGCACGGTTATAATTGCTGTTAGGGTCATTTGTATCGCTGAGTCTGCCATACCCGACGATGTGTCCTTCGTCACTGATGCTCCGAGCGGAGGCGATTACCCAGTTAGGCTCGTTAGTATCGATGCGAACGAGCTTGTTGAGGTCGTACATCTGGCCCTTTTCGTAGACGAACGCTCTGAGCTGGTCATCGTTGGAATCGACGGTTGCCTCGCCGACCACCTGGCCTGCGTCGCTGATTCCATAAGCCCGGCTGACATTGCCCTGCTCGAGGGTGCCTATGTCGGTCAGGCCGCTGTCAAGGTCGCCGATGAAGGCGCGGTCATTCGGCTCATCTTCAAACATGGGATAATAATAGCCGGCCACGCCGCCGTACTCACTGACGTCGTATGCCCTGCTCTTGGAGTAGGGACCCAGTGTGCCCAAGATGTGGATATTCGGGTCATTTGAATCCAGGCTGTCCCAGAAGACAGCGTATCCGCCGGACCAGCCAACCGCGACCGGGCCCTGCCCGTTGATGCCACTGCTGATAGCGCGCGCGACACTGTTATTATCGCCTTCACTGAAGATGCTGGGCAGCTTTATCATATTCATATCGACTGAAAATTTGAGGACGAAGGCCTTGTCGCCTATGCTGCCGACAATCCAATTGGCATCGCTGATATCGTAAGCGGAACTTTCATTCGGGTCACCGTAGGGGTGCAGGTCGACCAGCGGTGAGGTCCAATTGGGTTCAGAGCCCCCGCTCGGAACGGTAATAAAGGCGTGGGCGTTGCCGCTCGGGTCGTACGCCACTCCGACAATCCTGCCCGACTGATTTGTGCTGAAGGCCTCGGCCCCCTTTTTCGCGGCATGAGGCGGATGCGAATTGAATTCGTACGCACCCATGTCTACCATCGGGGCTGGGCCGCTACCGTTGTTGTCACCGCTGTTTGGATCGTCAGCTCTACGGACATTTCCTGTGGCATCGAGCTCGATACTTACCGCACTACTGTCGCCCCGATCGATGCAGTTGCTGTCAGCCGTAAGCCGCAAGCCATCGTCTGCAGTGCCAAACACACCGTCTAAACCTTCAGGGTCGTTCATGTCCGCGAAGCAGGGGTCGCTGTCGATATTCCCGCCGCCATCAATTGGGAGGTAATAATCTATGTTATTGATTCCCCCTTGTACGGTGCAGTGTCTCACGTACCCAAGGCTGCCTGAATCGTAATTAAATATCTGAGCGGTGTTGGGGTAAGCAGCTGAATTGCCCCAGAAGATGCAGTTTATTATATTTGGGTTGGAAGTCTCCCAGTTGAGCAGGCCACCACCCCCATCTTGGTTGGCCTCGTTCCCAACAAACGTGCAGTTTATCAGCGTCGGGGAACAATTTTTATTATCCACTCCCCCGGTCCACTGTTGCGAGTAGTTCTTGATGAACATACAGTTACTAATCGACGAACTGGCACTGTCGTTGGACATGGCGCCACCCTCGGTGGCGGTCGAGTTTTCGAGGAAGACGCAGTTACTTATATCCGGGGAACAGTTGTAATTATACATACCGCCGCCGGCAATCCAGTAAGTGCCGGTAACGCCGGTAGCATGGTTATAACTGAAGAGACAATTAGCCACTGTTGGACTGCAGGAGAAGTTGAACATTCCGCCACCGCGTTTATCATCATTTGTTGGACCGTCGGCGCGGCCGAGGGTAATTGTGAAGCCGTCAAGTACGGCGTTATCAGCACCTTTTACGACGTGGTAGCTGTTGTCGTTGACGTCATCCGGTATGTTGATATCGCCGCTTAGAATTGTCTCATGAGTTTTCCAGTCGCGTTGGACGCGGCCTTCCTCCGTGCCGGCAAAGCCGCCGTAGAGAGCCACGTTTGGCTCAAGCTGGATAGAAATCGACCGGTCGTTCGTATCGGTGGGATAGTAAGTGCCCTCCGACACCCAGATTTCGTCGCCGCTGCCGGCGGCTGACATCGCGGAGTTAATGTCAGTGAATGCGTCTTCCCATGATGTACCGTCTCCGGCACCATTTGCATCGAGGTCAACGTAGATGATATTCCCATCAGGTCCATAGGTCCAGTTGAGCGGACCAATATTGGTTATTGTGTTGTCGGCGGAAAGGAATCCGTACATTCTTCTCGTATCGAAATGGTTGACATCGACCGAAACGTTACACATGAATTTCAGGTTGTCCGCATCGGTGCCGAAGTAGATGTCCTGTGAGGTTGCCCATTCGCCTGGCGTCCAGCTCAAGGTCGAATCTATTGCGTTAGGCTCGCCGGTCGGGCCGCTGACGTCGGGGTTGGCTGCTTTATTGGGGTCGTGGACAATGGTAAACGAATCAATCACCGTGTTATTCACATCTACAACCTCAAAATCCAGTTGACAGTCGCTGATCGCAATTTTGCAGAAGTGGTAGACACTGTTACATTCCTGGACATAGCCGGAGTAATTCTTGTTAGGCTCGCGAAGTGGCGCTCCGCCACCGCCAGTAGTTATGTGCGTTACATCATTCACCTCACACCGCGCATAGTAGTGGTTATGACCCGCAAAGACAATGTCTACGCCGTACTGCTCGCACAACGGCTGGATATCCTCTTTGACGTCGTTGTTATCCGAATGTCCGGTACCGCCCGCAGAGTAACCAGGTTCGTGCAAGACGATGAATTTCCACGGCGCCGACGTGGAATTCAGGTCCGCCTCGAGCCATGCCAGCTGTTCTGCGCCTGTATTGTTGTCGGTAGGATATGTACCTTCGGCGTACTGGTCGAGCACTGCTACATGGGCGGGCCCGTAGTCGAATGACCAGTAACGTCCGTTCGGTTCATAGAAATAAGGCCAGTACTTCTCATAGGCAACTGCGTTGCCGTCACTTACTTCGTGATTTCCGGTGGAACCCTGGACAGGCAGATTTGCCTGCATTTCCACCGCCTTGTAAAGCGAACGATTGAAATACATCGTATCCCAGTCGCTTTCGCTGTTGCCATCATACACCCAGTCCCCAGTGTGCAGGGTAAAGGTCAGGTAATTAGAATCTTCAAGCATAGCCGAACAGACGTTGTTGTGGTCGTATGGTATGTTTCCGTCGTCAGCGCGTGTATCTCCATAGGCCAGGAATTTGACGTCCGTGGCGTTCACATCAGGGGCGGTCCAGAAGGTGCCGGGGTGGCAGGCGTCCGGCGGTACCTGCAGCCGGTAGTAATACTTAGAGCCCGGTGTAAGACTGGTAATAGTGTACTTATGGAGGTGGTCGGTTGTATATTCGGTGGTATTAACGTCATTCGGGTACGTCGTATTGGGCCCCCACTGGAGGGTGCAGGTAACGTTACAATCCAGTTGCCAGAGGACGGTCATCTCCGTGTTGTTACCATCGTAGATGAGATAGGGTCCTTTTTTGACTGTGGGGTCGGCCGCGGTAAACTTCCAGACGGAGCCTGTTGTAAGATTACAATCGCTGTTCGCATCAATGCGCCAGAAATAATCTGTCGATGGAGAGAAAAGATTCGGGTCGTCATAGCTGTTTGAATCCTGGTTGCCTCGATATATCCCCGTTGTATCTGTTGTGTCGGCGTCATTTACATCGTTGAAATCAGTGCCTAAGTATACGTAGAAAGAGTCGGTCCAGTCCCCTTCGATCCAGGTCAAGACCACATCAAAGGCAATATCGGTGGCATTGTGAGCAGGATAGGGGTCGGTAGCCTTGTTGGGGTCAACACACGCGGTCGAAAACTGCCACACGTCCCCTTTACACCTGCAGGGACTATTCACTTCGTCCACGCGCCAGTAATACTGAGAGTCCGAACTTAAGTTTGGGTCGAAACTATTGGAATCCTGGGCGCCTTGATATATACCAGTGGTGTCGGTTGTATCGGCATTGTTGACGTTGCTCGAGTTCGTTCCAAAGTAGACCTCGTGCCCGTTTGAAGCCGCTATACCCGCTCCCGGTGTCCACATCAAAAGTGCATCCAGAGCAACTTCTGTGGCCCCGTTGAACGGATCTTCACCGCTTGCCTGGCCCGGTCCTGTTGTAAAAGTCCATACGTCGCTGTTTACCCACTTGTCAGGCCCGCAGCCTGCCCAATAGCCTGCTTTTACGTACCACCAGTACTGAGTATACGGCTCCAAATAAGCATCACCGACGTCAAACCAATTGTGGGTCTGTGGAGTCACAAGCCCCAAATAATCGAACGGGCCGCTCTCGCCGGTACTGCCAAGGTAGACTTTATATCCGTGACAATTCTTCTGGGCCCATGTTAGTCTGATGCCTGTTTCGTCTTGACAGTCGTCCCCATCGGGACTCCCGTTCACGGGTTTACCAGGATTTGGACACTGTGGCTCAGCGTGTGCGTAGCTTTCTCTGGGAGCAATAAGCAGTCCGATTATAATTGCCAAAAGAACTATGAATGTGGATTTCATCTTTTTACCCCTTTACCTAAATACCGTGCTGGGCAAGCCAAAGGCGTGCAATTTCTGCTTCCACACAAGTGGGATACTTTTCGAGAAGCTTCTCGTAAGTGGCCTTTATCTTCTTATTCGCCTGCGATTCTTTTAAGAGCCCCGATTTCTTAAGCTCTTCGTAGCAGCTTGCAACAAACGACTGGGCCTGTGCGGCGTGCTTGAAATTGGGACAACCATCAACGACCCTTTGATAGCACAGGATCGATTTCTCGTACCTGCCCAACTGCCGATAGCAGTCACCGGCATAGTAAAATGCTTCCGCCGCCGTGGCGGACACTTCCGTATCCCCCGCAGAGTCATTGCTTAGTCTGCCAACCCAGTCATCTACGATTGCCTCGCCGGCAGCCTCGGCACCAAGCCCGATTTTTGACCGTATAACACCTACCTTCGCCGATGCCGCGTGCTCAAAGCCGGGCCGGTTGTCCAGAATATGCTGAAACAGCGGGATGGCCTTTTCATATCTGCCAAGCTCTTGATACTTCGATGCTGTTCTGTAGAGACAGCGTGCGGCATGTTTGCTCATGGGAGACTCGGCGAGCAATCCGGCAATGGCGGTCTCGGCAGCTTCAATATCACCCAGGGCAATACTCGTCATCGCCACGCCGGCTTGTGACCACTCCACTGATGCACGCGAAGGCCACGTATCTACGACGTACTGGTAGAGCTGCCGGGCCTTTTCATACTCTCCATGCTCCTCATAATGCTCCGCTATGTCGAAAAGAAAACGGCTCATGGGGGGATAGTCGGGATACTTGGCAAGCAATTGGTCAACTGCAGCTTCTGCAGCATGCATATCGCCGCTGGTAATATTGGACTTTGCCAAATTCACCTTTGCTTCTATTGCTGACTGAGCAGTCTTGTCCGACAGGATTGTATTGATCTCCGCCAACTGCATGTGAGACCACCATGCGAAGTCCTCCTCGGGCCAGTGGTCCACTACACGCTGAAACAACTCTTTGGCCTGGTGATAGTTATCAAAATACTTGTAGTGTCGCGCTATTTGGTAGATGACATTTGCCGTGTACACCTCGTTTGGAAAGCTTGAGAGCACTTTGTCGACCGTCGCTCGGGCAGCTTGTATGTTACCAAGCTCGATATTAGACACGCCCACATCTCTTAGCGACCACAGCGCATACCGATGGCTCGGCCAGTTATCTATCACGTACTGATGGAGTTCCAGAGCCCTGTCGTGCTTCTTAATAAGGCGGTAGAGTTTTCCTGTCTCGTGAAGAGCTACCGGCAAATGCTCGTTCTGGGCAAAGTCGGTGCGCAATTTAGCTATCACAGCTTGAGCGGCAGCATCATTGCCGCTGGCGATATTCTTCATCGCCAGGCCCATCTGCGGCCATATCTCATCCGCAGGCCATAGGGCTATTACGTACTGATAAAGCTCGTCAGCCCTTTCACGGTTGCTAAGGCCCTCCTGTAAATACAAAGGCTGTCCGAAACACTCTGTGTTGTGCCCTGCAAACACAAGGCCAAACAAAACCAAACACAGTGATAGTTCTTTCTTAAACATTGTTCGAACCTCCTGACAATTCGACAATTAAGCTTCCTACAAAATACACATTCAGTTTCACTCTAAATCTGAACCTGTGGTGAAGTTCCAGGTATCACCTTCCGTGATTTCACACTTATTCTTTTCATCGATACGCCAGTAGTACGGGCTGTTCGGCTCAAGGTAGATAGTAGTCCTTCCGACCACGTCGCCCTGGTCGCTGATGGCCCATGCCTCGCTGGCCTGCGGATTACCAGTTGGCTCAAGCATGCCAAGGTCAATCACCCGATAGCGTGTTTGAGCAGCTCTGACGGCAGGTATCTCCGCGTCGCGCAGAGCTCGCGCATAGAGTCTGACATCATCGATTCTGCCATTGAAGTAATTGCCCTCCCAGTCACGCCCAATGTAAGCGTATGCGGCACTGTCCCAGGTATTGGTGTTGACGATGACAGACGGACCGCTGTTATCCAGCGTATAGGTATTCTGCCAGACGCCATCGAGGAATATCCTCACCTGGTTCGAGCGCTCAGCGCCATCAGGGAAGACCACAGCAATATGATGCCAGCCTGTGAGCGGGTAGAAGTTCTCCGCTCCAATTATGTGTGAGTTGGAGCCGATGGTGACAGCCAGGCGGGTAGAGGAGGCGGTAATCGCAAAACGTGAACCGGAGGCATTCGAGTCAGCGGTGCCGTAGTCGAAGAAGGTCGGATTTGGATTGTCACCGGCCTCGAACCAGCCCATTATCGTGCGGCCGTGCGAGCCACCGGGGAAGTATTTCACATTATTACTATCCCCATTTAAATCCACGTATTCATTATTGTCGGCTGAGAGATTTATCGCGCTACCGAGCTTGCCGCCGCTCCAGCAATTCGGTTCCTGTGCATTTACGACATTGGCATCAAATTCATTACCCGAGGAATCGTTGGGGTCCTGGTCGAATTTCCAGTGGGCCGTAAGGTCGCCAGAATCCAATGTACTCGGTATGCCCGTCACCGTCACCACAAAGGTATCGATACTGGTTTCGCCATCCTCGTCGGTCACCCAGAGCTCGATAGTATGAGTGCCGACGCTAAGTTCGACAGTGGGATTCTTCCCTTCCGCGATTAAAACGCCGTTCTCATACCATTGGTAAGTAAGATTATTACTGTCGTCGTAAGCATCACCAAGCAAGTTCACGTCGGCTTCTCCGTCCCAATCATTGTCTTCTTTAGTAAAGTCGGGCGGCGCATTCGGAGCAGGCGGTGAATTACGTCTTATACCGAGCCCGTACTTGTCAGACAGGTACAGGTCTAAATCGCGTCGTTGCTGCTCTGAAAGGGCCTTGTTGTAGTGAAGGATTTCCGCGATGTAACCACTGTAGGGCTTGTTTACATCGTTAGTGTCATCGTGGAACTTGGTGGGCTGGTTGGGATTGTTGCCAATAGCAATCCGGCTTTCCCGCGGGAAAAGCTTACCCGCTCCTGTCACCGCGTCAAAATAATCGCCGTTTAGGTACCCTTCAATCGTAGACTTGGTGTGGTCGTACACAAAATCAACCAGATAGGGCGTGTTAGATTCAACGGGCGTGCTAATGTGATTTGGCCCCCAGACGGTTTCCGGTCCGTTGCCATCACCGTCCTCAACGCTCCATGCGTTAAGGTACAATTCATTGGCATCTATATAGACATTAAAGCCGACATTATTCGGGTCACCCAATGCCCAGAGGACCTGCCGTGTGGATACATCTTCTTCGGTCTTAAAGACAAGGGAGAGCGTCTGTTTGGAGAAAATCTCGACAATCTCATAATATAGCTCGAGGAAGATGGCTTCAAGCTCCTTGGGCTCTGGAGTAGTGACAGACGAGCCCCCACCGGTCTCCGCCATATCCTCCAGGAACTCTTTGCGCGCTTCAACATAGCCAACGTGGTTGGGGTCAACAAACTTGCCCACGCCAACCGTGTTAAGCGTGATTCCATTTTCTGCCGCTGTTTCTACCCTTTCGAGAACAACCTGGTTATCGTCAGCGTCATCACAATCTGGACAGCAGTTCTGCCCATCCGTGACAAATTGACACACTCGGCTTTGACCCTCTGGGCTGCCATTCGCATCATCGTTGAATTCAGCCGTCATTAATTCTATTCCTGTTCTATAGCACGTCTTGCGATTAGTCAGCAGCCCGTTGATTGCGTCCTTAATATCGTTGAGGTCGCTGGTCAGCGGCTGGAATGTAAATGTTGTAACGTCGTTGGCGAAACCGATTAGACCTACCCTGTGACCGGATTCCGTGGGTGATACTGATTCGCCGCGGGCACTTTCAGCGGGGCCGTTGCCATCGGGCGTATAGTCCGGATTGGTTGTCAGTACAATCTTGTCGATTCTGAAGCCGTCGTCGTACATCCGGATGTTCACTGTATTAACGCCGGGCACATTCACATCGAACGTGGCGTTTGGTCCGTCAATCGTTTCATTGCTCCATACGTACTGGCCGAAAGTATCGAATTTGATTTTGTCGGCCGTTGGCGTCGGCTTTTTGTGCAGGCCCGCGTGGCAGTTGCTATCAGAATCATCCGCATACCCTCGGACCCAGACGTAGTGTGTACCGGTTTGGACAAAGTTAACATGGAAGTCCAAGCGGGGACTCTTACTGTAACAAGTAGGGCAGTTGTACGAGTCGCCATCGTCGTCCTTCGCCCACATAGCACCGTCGCCTGAATACCCGTTCTTCGACGTGTCGAGTTCCCATGCGTCTTCCCACTCGTGACCCGAGCGGTCACTGCCCTCCGTAATGTTGTCGTGAAAGTGCTCAGCTTCAATCGAGACGATATGGTTGGGACCGTTATCCTGCAGGAACGGCCCGGGCTCTCCACCCAACATCAAGACTGCATATACCCTCGCAGCATCCTTGGCAAAGTCAATTCTCCTCCTCGGGTCATCAGCATAATCACTGGAGGTGTCCATGCTACTGGACCTGTCCATAACAATGTAAGTATCAATGGAACCATAGACGGTATTCGTGTCGATGACGGACCCATCAAACAAAATAGCCGGCTGGCACTCAAATATGCCATCTTCCCATTTTGGTTGACGGCAGGGGTCATCCTGGGTCGCATCGTGTGGTGGTACGCTGGTGGACTGGTCCGCCCATTTCGAGACCATATCGTTTCCGTCCATGGTAACCCCGGCATCCGCCTTGTACCACAATACCGGCTGTTCAATATTTGCGGGGCCGTAGAGCCGGTGCTTGGACGTGAGATAATCCTCCACCTGCTGTCGGTGGGTATCCGAGAGCGCTCCGGCGAATACAAGCACTTCGGCAACATCGTAATCCAGGAACTGGTCACCGTCTCTGTTCTTGCCGAGGATACAATGGGTGTACTTCTTCGCCTCATTTTGTCCAATCGCAGTGCCATTGATATTAAGCAATCGGCCGTTCTTGAAGAAGTCAACATTATTGCCATCAATGACAACCTCTAGTATCACCGACTCCGTAGCCTCGGTACTGATATCGTACGTATAGGGGATCGTGCCGGTGGATAACCGCAGATTGGCGTCGGCAACTTCAATCTCAAAGGCGTTTGGCTCGGTGTTCCCATCCTCACTGGCAAATAGAGTTCCGGTTTCCTGAGAGGAGGTTGCGACGGCCATGAAAATGGTGCTGTTGCCGTCGTGATCAGGAGTAAAGGCTGCACTCAGATAGTCATTGACTCCGTCGAACCTTATTGCAGGGTAGCAACATGGTATATCAGAGACCCACTCAGGCTGGTAATTAGCGTTGGCTTGCTCCAAGTCATGGCCGCTGTAGGTCTGGTCTATCCACTTGGCCACGAGGTTGGGGTCGCTTGCATTCTTGACCACTCCGGTATCAGCCCGCAGCCACAGTATCAGGTTGGGCTCGGTAACCGGGAACGGCAGCGGGTCCAGCCGGAATGCGTGGGTGTTGCCATCAATTGTACCAAATCCGACAATTTGTCCTTCCTCATTGATAGCATAAGCGTCCGTTAAGTTCCACCAGTTCGAGTCCTTCCCACCGCCTCCATCCTTTCGGTAGAACGCAAAATGGTTATTGAGGTTGTTTATCGCGCCATCCCGCCAGAGGAAGGCGTTGCCATCAGAAATACCAACTATATCGCGTGCGGCATTGATACCATAGGCCCAGGAATCGCCGGGGCCGAGGCTGTCAAGGGGAGTCAGACTCTTCTGTTTATACTGAACAGCCCTGTACGTGCCATCATCATCGTAGTAGCCTGCCGCCACTCGTTCTTCGTTGGGGTCGTTTATATCCTGTATGTCATGCAGGTAAGTGTCTTTACTCAAGTATTGCCCGACGTTTCGGATATCACGTTTGTAGCTAATGAAACCCTCTATTCCCTCGCTCTGCAGGTAACCGGCCAGGTCGCCGTAGTCGCTGATCGCGAATGCGACGCTGTTGGTATCAAAGAGCCCCCAGTCGTTCATGTCTTCCCAGTAGGGACTTTCATTCGGTGGATTATGCCACACGAAAGCGCGGGTTTCACCGCTACTCAATGTATAATATCCTGTCACCTGCCCCTGTATATTGATGCCGTATGCCTTGACTGGATAGGAATCGGGTGTTCCAAGGTCAATGAAGTTTCCATCCTCCCATACGTAGGCGTTTGCATCGGTAGATGCGGTATAATAATAGCCTGCGATCTGTTCGTAATCGCTAATCCCCCAGCCGACGCTGTTATGCTCCTGCTCAAGCACTTCAAGCTCGAGCATCTCGCCACATTTCCAGCAGAAGGCGTGGGAATTGCCGTCCACGTCTGCATAGCCGGTTGCATGGCCGTAATTGTTTAGTGCGTGACCATAGCTGTTGTCGTCTCCAATCGCACCAAGGTCGATAATGACATAATCGGGAGCTGTGCCGTTAGGTGGTTCGGGCTCGCCGGGGACGACTTCAAAAAACGCCGACCCCAGGAACAGCGGTTGGTCGCTGCACAGAGATTCCACGTACAGCTCCACAGCGTATTCATTAGGCTCCAGATTCATGGTAGAATACGACAGCTCGTCTGATGCGACTTCACCAGTGTTAAAAACAGGAATCAGAATATTATTAACGGTTTCGATAAGGGAAGGCTGCTGGGGATTGTTTATGTCGTACACCTCAAAAATCAGATTGACATCAGTTAGGTCGACATTACCTATGTTTTGCATGGCGTAGATGAACTGCACGCCGTTCGCGTCTCCCTCCGTAATCGAGTCCGGATTTACGTCGAATCGCTCGGGTTGAAAAATGCTTAGCTCCTCGCAGCTGTTCTCGATATCAAACGTCGTCGAATCGTTGGACTCCTCTATATTGTTCCTTGAGACCGTTAGAATAGCCCAGTAATTCGGCTCGGGTGTTAGGTCACGGCTGATTGTGAAAGTATCTTCAATCACCCGCACATTCTCCAGATAGCCGATGTTGTGGTCATAAGCTGCGAGTTCCTTCCACTTGCTCGGCGTCGACACCGCCACCTTTGCCTTGACCCCATAGATGGGGTAATTCACATCTGTGGTTACCGTTGAGGTGATGATCACATCCTCGCCAACGGCGTATGCATCGCGGACCTTGTCCACCGTAATACTTCCTGTAACGATGGGCACATTAGGCCCTGGAACTTCCGTTACTTCAAAGCCATCGACGGCCGTCCGGAGCTCGGCACCGGTACTATCGATGAGCGTAGCGACGGCGCTGTAATCTCCGGGTGCAAGGCTGTCGGTGCTGAAGGTCTCGTCAAAGTCGTTGCGCTGCCCCATGTGCTGGTCTTCTATCTGTATCTGGTCGAATCTGATGCTTGGCTTTTCCCAGCCGCTTGCGTCTTCGATTACCACGTTAATTGCCAGCCTGGCCGGGGTGTAGCCCACGGAAATCCATTCGAGCACGGGCGTAATCTTCGGGTCGGAGGCTCGCGTCAATAGGACCTGCAGTTCCAGGAATCGCGAGTTTTCAAGCTGGTTTCCGCCGGTTGGGTCTACGATATTGGGGTCCGTGAGAGACGTACCGGAATCCGTGATCCAGTTGGTCCATTCGGAAACCGCTACGTTCGGGTCGCTCACACCGGCCCAGCTGTTGGCATAAACGCTGCGGGCGCGGATGGAAACAGGCTCGCCTCCGAACAGGCTGCGCTTTAGCGCCATAAATCCGCTGTTAAGGCCCACCATCCCCTGGTCAAGTGAAGTTACCGTACCCGTGGGCAGGGCCGGTGTGGAGGTCCGAGTCAGGCCCTCTAAAAGCACATCGCTGGGAATATCGATAATTGAGAGGGCCCCAACCCTCTCATGCACGTCTGAAGTTCCGACCCAAAGCTCGTTAGCGTCGAGGTCCACGTACACCGCGGTGACGTTGTTGCCGTCGCCGGCCAATCTCTTCACATAATCCGGGTCGTCAGGCTCTCCGGTCCGATATGGCAGGTAGACCTTGCGGGCACCTGACGCCTTTGCACCCTGATCTTCCTGAATTTGTACCAGGCCCTTGGCGGTGGCTATATACAGCGTGTTGTCACCGGCAGACTCCGTACTGGTCCCGGCCGTTACAAACAGGTCTTTAATCTTATTGGACAACAGGAAAGGCCCGCTTGCATCGCCATAACCGTAGTTGGCGTTGGCATCAAAAGGACCAGTCGGGCTTGAGAGTATATCATAGACGGCATACAGAGTGTCTCCGCTTGTACCGGTGCTGACAAAATACAGGTCATTATTGTCGGTCAAAAAGACATGGTCCGCCCAGCCGGTGTTGCTGGAGTCGTACATGTCGTTTTCATCTTTTATCAGCCTGACCCCAGCTCTGGTACCAACGGCCACATAGTTGGCGTCGGCAGTTTTTATAGCCATCACGTCATAGACGTAGTCGTCGGGCAGGTTCACATCGGTCCCGGCGTCCAACTCGAAATTGACAAAGTCTGCGAACCTGTCTTTCAGCTTCAGCGCATTGTACGAGTACATGTCGCTGACTTCGGTGTCGCTCAAAGCGCGGTCGTAGACGCGGACCTCGTCGATTGTCCCCTGGAAACCATTTGGCCGGTGCTGTTCATAACCAATGTAAGCAGTATGCGTAACACCGCTGTAACCAGCGATGAGGTCATTGGCTTCGAGAACCCCGTTAACATAGAGTTTAAGGTAAGAACCATCGTATGTTCCGGCAATATGATACCACTCATTCGTATTAATTGAATTAGATGATGCCACATAGGCATTGTAATAGTCGACTAAAAACGAGGGTTTCGAAGCATCCACATAAAGAACGTAACCGTCCCAGGATGAGTTTGCTTGTGTCAGAATAGGATTTTCAAAACTAAGGTCATCCCCACGTATCAATGCTGCTATAGTCACAGTATTACCTTGTAAGGCAGTAATGGTTGGAATGGAAACATAGTCTTCTTCGCTGCTATCATCATCGAATCTCAACGCGCCGGCGACATAACCGCTTGTCCAGTTCGGCTCGCGTGGGCTGGCAGCGAGGGTCCCATCGTTGTTATCGGCCGAATCATATGCTGTCGTTCCGCCGCCCTCGTCGAGTTTCCAGTGTGCGACGAGACCTTGGGATGTTATGTTTTCAGATATCAGTCCGTACGGCCGATACGCGCCGTCGCTTCGGACGGTTCGGATTTCATCTTCCCTGAAGTCTATGATTGCCAAGCCCACGGCATGGTCGCCTTCGCCTACGTATATCTTGCCGTCAAGGGCAAAGACACTGCTCGGATTGCCGGAACTCGTGTCCCAAAGGAAGTTGCGGTCAAGGAGGAACCGCATCCATAGCGTATCATCTCTCGCGTCGATGATATCTATACTGTCAGTAGTGGCGACAATATAGCTCTCCAGCGGGAAATTCGGCTCGGAACTGCGCCCTGTAATTCGGCGCAGGCCATAGCTAATGCCATATCCAGGATAAGCTTTGGTAAACATCCCGCCCAATTCGGTGCCACTCTGGTCCTGCGGACCCGGGTCGAAATTCCAGTAACCCACCAGGTTATCGGTGACCGTCGACGGCAGGTGGTCCTCCCACACCTTGTAATTAAGCTCGATTTCATTCGCCTCAAGGGCACGGCTGTAGATGCTCACCTCATCTACCCTGCAAGGGACTGCGAGGAAATTATCGGTGTCCTGCGAGTTCGGCTCACCGCCAATTACAATTGGCATCTCCGCTAATACGGACATTACATTCTCACTATAGGTCCAGCTGTCGTTTACATCATTGCCGTCGATATAGAGTTTTGCGTTATAATCCGAAACTGTTAAGGCCACATAGCGCCAGGCATCCTCGCCTCCGCTTAGACCGACAAACCTGCTGTTTGAGTCGGTGGCAGAGTTATAGTCGACGAACAATGTGTCGGTCCCGCCGACATCCTGCTTGTAAATACATAAATAATTGCCGTCACCATCTCCCCTGTAGAACAGGACTGCGTTGGCATCTTCGATGTCCGAAGATATCCAGCCGTCAATGGTAAAGTCATTGGAATCTATTTTATCATCGAGCCTGGAAGTACCGGGGACAGAAACGACCCACCCCTCATCCGTAATCAGGGCGTGGTCGACAATAGTATCGTTCGCCTCGGCATACCAGCTTTTTGTACTGTCCTGCCACCATGGGTCGCCAGTCGTTTCACGCTCGTAGAAATAAAGGTCGCGTACATGGTTGGAGGCCAGGTAATTGCCCGTAAGCTCGAAGAACGGGGACTGGTAGCCACCGACGAAATCGACATTGCCCCAGTGCGAGCCGCTGCCCGCGTCGACAAACAATCCTGTCAATGTCCCCGAGTTCGCGTAATCGAGCGTTGCATCATTCATCTCGAGGATTACGTTGCCGGGGCTGGTCAAGGTATCGACGTTATTAGCCTCGCCCTCGTCGAAATCCTCCTGTGTCGAGAACAGGGCGTGTTCAAGGTCGATGGGCGTCTGGAACGTGACCGTCAATTGCGCCGGGTCGCCCTGCAGGTATTGGTCCTCGGCCACGTTGATATCCAGCACGGTAATATCATTTACCTCCACATACTGCGGACCGATTTCCAGATGGAGCAGCTCGTCCGCCTCGGCATTGTAGGCGTTGACATCAAGATGCTTGTTCACCATGCGGTACTCACCCGGTTCGAGGTCGTAGAGGTCCACCTCATAGCTGAACCAGGCCCACTCGCCGATTTCCATCGACGGCAGGTCCCATCTGATGGTCCACTCGCTCTCATTTACGTCAATAGACGTAGGCTGCGGCGTAATGCTGCCAATATTAAGAAGTATCAAATTGGGGTCGTTTGGGTCGCGGTTGACCTTGTCTATCAGACGGACATTTTCTACTGCTGTAGTGCTGATTTCTTCAGCGATATGCTCATACACTGCGCGCACTGTCGATGGAGTAGCGCGATAGAAAGAACCGCCCGTGATGTTGGCAATCATATTCATGTCTTCTATGGCGGTGCTTATCTGTAATTCGCAGGATTCCATACAATCACCTGGGTAGGAATTTCCGTATGTTTCACACCACCACTCACAATCTACGGTTATAAGGACTGTGAAAATTGTTATATTGTTATTGAGCGCTTCATTAGCTGCGCACCTGATACACCCACTCGACACACCATCGCTAATTAGGACCGCCACGCGCCTGCGGTCGAGAGGACTACCACTAAGTATTTCGTTGGCTTCAGCTATTCCTTTGGGGATTCTTGTGCTCGAGTAATTCCCATATATATTGTTAATATCATTTAAGAGGTCAGTGAGATAAGCTTCTTCCGTTAAATCTCTCACCGTATATCCGCTTCCTCCGAATTTGACAACAGCTACCTGATTACCGGTCATCCAATCCTGTAGTATGCCCTTTGCGAACACGTTAGCCGCCCCTTTGGCCGCGTTTATCTTACTCTCGCACGAACTATCTATACAACCTGTGTTGTACATGCTACCTGATGCGTCAACGATTAGGACTGCATCGAGTTTCTGTTCTTCGAAGACGACACCGGGTGTTGTGACGTTAATACGGACGTCGACCTGTTCGTGGTCGGTCGGATTCACCTTTTCCGGCGTAAGTGACTTGAATACGTCAAATCCCGTGTCAGGCAGGACAGGTATGAGTTTTTTTGCCGTCATTGTTTGTTCCGTTGCTTCCTCGTCAACGTAGGTAACGGTTGCGTAGATGGTGTAGGTGCCAGGCCGCGTGGTACCTGAATATGGGCCCAACGGCAGTTCAAATAGCTCGCCGGATTCTAATGTCTGGATGTGGGGATTGCTTGCGTCGGGCCAACCTGTTGTTACCGGGTCCCCGTTCGGGTCGTTCATATCGACAACTATATTGACGTCGACATCTGTATTTGACGAACTGGACACGATTATAGTAGGCTCAAGGCTGCTAAGTGCCTGAAGTCTCAGGAACCTGTCCCTGGTCTGGATGCCGACCGCACTGATTTCTATTTCTTCTTCGATATTGAATGACTCGGAGGCGGAATCCAGCAGGTTGAAAGGGGAGTACAGACTGTACACCTCTAATTTGACCTCGTAGTAGAGGCTGGAATTGCCTTCTGTTACCATCATGCTGCCGGTACCAAAGGTCCAGAGGTTGGGGTCGCCCTCGTCTCTGCCGGGCCAGAACCAACCCTCGTTCGGTGTCTCCACCCACACGTCTAAGTACACTGCATTGGCGTCGATGTTGGGGTCCAGACTGACGCCGATTTTTACCGTCTCGTAGGCGCCGAATATCGCGGGGTCAGCTTCGTTGCCATCGGCGTCATACAGTGTGATACTGGGAGGAATTGTGCTGTTGGAGATGGTAGTGTCCTTTTTGACCAGGTTGTTGAGGTTGTTCGGCTCCGGTATGTCATCATTTCGGTCGATCCAGACGTATATCGTGTAATTTACGTCCTGGCTGGGCTGCCAGTCGGGCCACCAGATGGTGCCGACATCGACCGCTGAGTTGCTCGCAATCCGCGGGACTGTGGCTCCTCCGAACGGATAGTAGTTTGAGTCACCCTCATAGCACAGACCAAACTCCACCGCCACGTCACACGCGTCAACCGCCCCGATATTGCGGACCATGGCCCATACTTCAACGGTTTGATTCTCCGCTAAATCCATGTGGGAGAACCTGATCTGGTCTGCCGATGTTGTCAGCTCCGCCAAGTCCGGAATATTGAGCTTCTTCGAGGCAATGTTGTTGTTCTTATCCTGCTCGAGCACATCTCCATTGGAGTCGGCCAGGACGAAAATCTCATTGCCGCTGGGGTTAAATTGCACCTCGTACTGTACAGATATGGTATTACTATCACCTACGGCGATACCGTCGGAGAGGAAGATAGAATCTACCAGGTACCACTCGCCGTAGGGGCTGCCATTGGAGATGAGCACATGAAAAGCGCCGCTTGCTGTCGAACCGCCGTTGTCTATGGTGGCGGTAATCGTGATTACATCGCCCGGCGACGCGTTAATATCTGAAATAATAATGTCGTCCTCAGATATCTGAAGGTCCGCCAAACTGCCGGGATAGGTACCCGGCCCGACGGAAATGACCCTTGTAGCGAAGTTGTTGTTTTCGTTACTCTCATGAATAGCGCCATTTGGCTCTCCTGCGGAGTTCGGGTCGGCCGTCACCTTAATCGTATGGTCCCCCTGGTCAGCAAACCATGTGTAACAGGTGAATATTGCCTTTTGGCCAAAGACGAGTGGCTCGACCGTGAAATCGTGTGCGAGGCCGGAGAAGCTTGTGTCCAGGAAGTTCACGTCGAAAGAGTTTGCGCAGTCCGCTCCTACGTTTTCCACAACAGCGACAATCGCTATCTGCTCATATGCGCACGGGTCCCGGGGCAGCTGATTTCCGTCGATGGTATAGAAGTTTATCTCGTTGCCGTCGACTTCGTTGATTACCAAATCCGCTTTGCCGCCGCTGAACATCAAGGTCCTTGACGCAAAGTTGTTGGCTGTCGTAGACTCGGGAACGTCGCCATTCGGGTCGACTAAGACGTCTATCCGCTGAGGGCCGAAAAGGTCGTTAGAGTGATTGTAGTCGACCGAAGCTATAACCGAGTCCCCGGCGGCCACGCCATCCGCGATGTTGCATTCCCCTATTTGCTCACCGTAGCTGCGGTTATAGAACTCAACAAAGAACTTATTGGCGTCCACGGTACCCTGGTTTGAAACAAGCGCGTTTATCGTAACCGTTTCGTTCGGGTCTGGATTGCAAGGGTCGAAACTGATATAGTTTGCGTCCACAACAAGGTCGGCCATATCGGGCAACACAGGAGGAGAGACGGCGGTGAGGGCCTGAAGAACCAAGGCGGTGGTGAAGACCTCGTCTACGTCATTCACATCATCATCCCAGGAGCCATCGTCATTCTGCCTGGCCAAAAGCTGGCCCGCTGAATCCGGAACCTCAGACGCATGTTTCACGCGCAAAAGTGCGCGATAGGCCAGCGCACTGTCGGCGCATGTTCCAAACCAGCCATTTGCATCGCTTTTATTTTCGAGATAGTTTTGGGCCTGCTTTACCGTCGTCTGAAGCGGTGTGTTGTTGAAACAGGTTCCGGTAGCACATTTTACGTTTGCTATGTCCTCCAGGGCAATCAGCGCCCTGGCTGTGCGTGCCACGTCCGACGGTGCTCCGTACTCATCGGCGAGGATCCAGCAACCATTTGAGCTCTGCTGAATAATAAAATCGCGGGCGGCGGGAAGTGCTGCTTTGAGGTCATCATCAAGAACGCCCTCAATTCCGCCGATATCCTGCAGGAGCGCGTCAACCACGAGAATGGTATCGACGACGTTGCTCTGCTTCTTTCCTCCCACACCCCATCCACCATCTTCGTTCTGCGCAGCTAAGAGAGCCGACCTGATGGCACTTGCATCAATGGTGGTATGTGCCAGCACCCAAAATTTCCGGGCGAGCACATCGTGGTTGGTTTCGCCAAGCGCGTCAATAAACGCCAGTGATGTATTAAGGGCATCGAGAACATCCGAATGCGTGCTTCCGCTATGCGGCAATAGCGCTTTTATCACTTCAACTGTATCTACAAGTGCCTGGTCTCCTTCGGACCAGTAACCAGCCGTCTGCTGAGATATTAGATAGTCAAGAGCATTATCAATCGCGCGATCGTAATCCGACGAGGCTGGCGATGAACCTGGCAAAAGGCACAAGAGAAAAAGACAGCTCCATAAACCGAAGCGGCAAATCACTCTTTTAAACCAATTACATTGTGTGCTATGTTCTGAAATCAACAATCCCATTATTGCCTCCTTGGTTTTTTGAGGTGGCGATTACGAGACCGGTGTGC
>CAZENQ010000020.1:0-41102 GCA_964513655.1 uncultured Pirellulales bacterium
TGTGTAGCTGCCGATACCAGGGCTTTCACCGTATAAAAGGAAAACCTAGGGCAGACCAGTCGAGGATGTTAAAGAAGGAGTACTCGATTTTTTCATCGGAGTAGCCCAAACCGGTGGGCAAATCACGAATTCCATGCTTTCCGGCTCTGAGGCGGTAATTGAAGCTTTCAAAAAAGATGAAGTGAAAGAATAACTCGCTCTGTTACCGCTCAATCTTTTTTGTTATAATTAGTTTTGAATGCAGTGTTTTTTAAGGGAATTGTTATGGAACCAGAAGAATCCAAAATCAAGGTCGAGTATGGCATAGACACAACCTTTGTAACCTTAAACGCCGAAAAGATCTTGGAGGAGCAGCAGATTAAGGAATTGAACGATTCCATTATGCCTGTAATTGAGAAAAACAAAGATGGAAAGTTGATTCTGAACTTTTGCAATGTTCAGTTTATGTCCTCGTCTCTTCTTGGGCTCTTGGTAAAAGTCCATAAAAGGGTATGCGAAATGGGCGGTCATTTGCAGCTTATAAACATAAACTCAAATATCTACAAGGTCTTCCAGATTACACACCTTACGAAGGTTTTTGACATAGAAAAGGCCTAAAGACAGTAAGCTGTCGCTCAACAGATTGTAGGCATTCCCAATGCCGGTACCGCGCCTCGTTTCTCAGATACGCTCAGCAGGCCCGGGTCGGTGCATATCACCTCATGCTACTTTGTGGCCGCCTCGTCATCTCGTCCTTGCTGGGCAAGAAGCTCTTCAAGGATTTGGCGAATCTTCGCATTTTCTGGCTCAAGGTGGAGACCCTCCCGCAGTTGCGAGATAGCTTGCTCAAGTTGCCCTTTTTCCGTAAGCGCAATCCCTAATTCGAAGCGAAAGCCTGGCTCCTCGGGCATCTCGATGTGCTATTCCCGCTCCTGCCAGAACCTGTAACCCGCTGGCTTTCCGGCCGTCGGTGTCGCCATGGTTATCGGCATATCCACCTCAATCTTACGCCGGCCGCGGATAACTTGCGCAAGTTGTTCTCCTGTCGTTTTAACAGGCTGGGTGACAAGTTCCGGAACACTGAATGTTTTCAGGCAAGAATCGTAAAAATCAGGGTCCCTCTGTGGAACTAATATCGGTTTATAAACTTTGCCTGCCTCATCCACGTAGCTGATATAAAGTCTGGTAAATTTCCCGTAATCTCTCTTGCTGCTGAAGGCTATCCATCGGCTGTTGCTGGACCAGCTGTGCCATGAATCACTTTGGTCGCTGTTGATTTGTAACCGACGGTACGTATATTGACCGGTCTCTTGCGACGTTTGAAGGTCCATCAGGTACAAATCGCTGCTTTGTTGGTAAACGGGAAAGCACCCGTAATTGCACATGCAAAATAGCAGCCACCGCCCGTCCGGACTAATCCTTGGCTCCAGGATACTCAGCCCCGTATCCTCCGCCGAAAGTACCGTTTCCAGCTCGCCCCATTTGTCCTTCTCGATATCGTAACTTATTCTCAGCAGGTCATACCTAATCTCATCATAGTGCTCAGGGACGCCTTCTATCCTGTTGGACCACACCATAGGAGCACTGCAGAAATACAGATAACGCCCATCCGGAGCCCATGCGGGATACGTTTCCAGCCGGTCCTTTTTAGAAAGGTTTGGAGCGGTCTTTACGGTCTCGGAGCCGACCAGAAAGTAGACCAAAAGCGAATCGAGGTCAATCACGTCGCGAACCTCGCTTCTGGCGGTGTGAAAAAACTGGCCTACGCGATTGACGGAATATGTTACAAGCCGCCCGCTTGGATGCCAGCTCGTATAACCGAATTTTGTCCCAATCTTTTTGACTGTCCCATCCGCTGCCAGCAGGGCACTGCTGTCATATTCGGCACTCCGGATGCCGAGTAACATCTTATTAGGACGGTTGTTGCAGAATGTGTGGCAGTTGACGCATCCTCTCTTATAGTATTCATTGTCAAGCACGGCGGATTCAGAGAAGCTTTCGAGATTACGCTGATAAATCGCCATTCTCCTCCACATGTTATGTCCGGGATGGATTTTTCTATATACCAGAAAAGAGTCTATATTTTCATTTGCGATTTTATTACCGATACTTGAAAAACGATTCCACCGTCCTTCGTTCGTTTTCACATAAACATCAAAATAGAGCTGCTCTCCTCTGTTCAGGTCTAACAGTTTATGCCACCGCTTCTCAGGAATGACAATCTTGGGTGAATTGCTGCAAACATCTATAGCTGGCCCTGTGTTAGAGTGTACTCTTACGTAATAGCTTACCCCGTCCTCCTGCACCAAAAAATTCAGAGGCGCTATGTTTGGCGGCATGACCATTCCGGTGTAGTCAGGGCGAATACTGGCAGGCCGCCGCATGTCATGCCACTGCTTAATTGATACCTTGCTCTCTCTTAAATAGTAGAGAATACCGGCACACGAGATGGCTGCCAGCAGTACTGTGGCAAAAACTGCTTCGTAGCCTTTTGGCTTGCGAATGAATCTCAGTAAGTTCTCAGAATCATTGCTCATTTCTTCATGCCCGAAAGTTCATAAACATGATAAAAGTAATAACTATTACCGTACTTTCTCGCCAAATGATTGTAAGCAGCCTGGGTGTTTGAGTCGTAGAAACTCAAAATACGATTGAACTCACTAAAGCTCTGCCGGGACTCCGAACTTATCTGCCGGCCGTGCAGGTCCACTCTCCTGCGCCTCGCGTATGAGTAAAGCAAAATTGCTTCTTCATAATGCCGCGGTATCCTTGTGTATTTAAAATCATCCAGGCGCCCGATGTTCTCGACAAATTTGTCCAACTGCCTTGTCAGCAGAAACCAGGCCATCAGGTATTCAAACGCCATTTTGTTACGCCTGTTTCTCTCCAGCAAGTCCAGCAAAAGTGTTTCGTTCTCAGAGAATTGCCAAATATCGTCCTGTTCCACAATCAACTCGCGTGTCTGTTGAATAACTTGGTCTGTTGATAGAACGGAATCGGACTTCAAACGAGACAGGTAATTATGGGCCCAGTCAGCGTCGAACAAGGTTTTGCTAAGCGCGCGAAGATAAACGCCGGCCGTATCAATGTCACCCTTGACCATATTTACCAGAGCCAGCCGCTTGAGAATCACGGGCCGCTCCGTGTTTGACCCCAGCGATTCGATTAGTGCATGCTCGGCTGAATTAATACAGCCGAGTTCAAAAAATACACCAAATCTCTTCCACCACGCCTCAAGCACTTCTTCAGAAGTCAAAAACAAGGTGTGAGTGCTCTGATGATGACGGAACATCTCATCTCCAAGCCGCCCCGTGTGATATAAAGCCATATTGACTGCATAAATCATAACATAGTTGTTCGGGCTGTATTGAGCGCGCTGAAGCACCTCCGGCCACAGCCCCCGGTACGTATAATAATCAAGTTCAAACAGAGCTTTGCGCTCGCTGTCATGGAAGACAAATACGCTGGCGCCTGCAACAACAAGCAGCAGGGATGTTCCCACACACCATCTGCGTACCGGTGTTGCGCTGTACCATATACGCAGCTTCTGAACCGCCCCCCCGGATGTACGGTGTGCTTTCCTCCGTCCCTTACCCTTTTGTTTAACCAACTTTGTCTTAGAGCGAAGGCCAGCCATCCGCGAAAGACCCACCGCAAGCAAGACAGCCGGGACAAGTCCATAAACAATGCACACCATAACGACTGTCTCAAAAGGATTTTCAGTCCCGAGAATCTTCCAGGATACAGGCAGCAAGTTGGCAAAGGCATCGCCCATACTTACTCCGAAAAGCACGATACCCTCAACATAAATAACAACGAGGGATAGTAACACATATGCCGCGCCCATTGCCCGGCGGCGCCTGAGAAACAATTCGTAAATTACACAGAGCACTGCGAACAGCAGGTACGCTCCGCCGGCTATTGTATAGACTATCGCCGACAAGAACACGTAAACCGCTGAATTAAACAGACTATCTTTTAAGGCTGTTCTTAGATATAGACATACAAAGAATAAGGCCACCAACAAGGCTGCTGCACTGTCAAAGTAGTATGTGTATCTGATGTATGTAGCCAGCAGGAGTATCGCTGGAACAAAACGTACCCAGCGAAGACGAGATGCACCTATAGCTTTTAGAATATACTCGGTGCAAACCGAAATCAGCCACACCTGCAGCGTTGCTACAATCGCCCCGGCCCAGGAATAGTAAAAAAACTGCGCCAGAAAAGCCGAGATATATTCGATAAGACCGCCCGGATATGATAAGTGGTCTCTGAGAAATCCCCAGTCCCGGAAAAAAGTCGGAAAATTGGCAACCGTCCCGACTCCGTAATAGATAAGACATAAATCGACCCCAAGCCAAAGGTAAAAATACAAGCCTATAAAAAAAACCACATCCCGAATTGACTTGCCGCTGTCTCGACTCAACAATTTCTGGCACGTGTTAAGCATCGTTTTTTTTACGCCACAAAATACCTCTTGCCCACCAGTACAACCCGCGGCTAAATCATCAGCCCATAATGAAAAAGTCGGGTATTAGTTGTTCGATTTAACAAACATCGAACTTCACGTGCATTATATCATATCTTCTTCAGATATGTAGGTTATTCGCGCAAGCAGGTATGATGGTACGGGTACCTAAGGAACCGTTTTCGGTTAGTAATTTGGCATTACCTTCTTTAGCTGCAATTGCCATGACGGCAAATTTACTCCCTCTAACCCACCGACAGCCTCCTACGACAACCGCTTCGCCAGCTCACTCAAGGCTTTAAGTTCTTGTGGATTAAATGGCCCAACTCCCCCTTCTTCCCTGCCTGCATGTATAATCTCTTCCAGCAGCTCCTCTTCCGAATGTTCGCGTTCGCTTATTTCCCGCTGCAGCTTCTTTTTTGCTGCGGCTAATTCTTGCTCTACGCGCTTGCGCCTGTTTATCTCTCGTCGAACCTGCGCATTCGCCGCCATCAGCTCGGCAGTCTGCCACTCCGTCTTTTCCTCAAGCTCACTCCGAAACTCCTGCCATTGCTTTTCCGACTCCTGACGCTCCGCAATTTCCCGCTGTAACTTCTCGTTGGCAGCCGTTAATATTTCCTCGGACTGCTTGTGACTGTTTATTTCATCTACAAGCTGTTTATTTGCCGCTCTCAATTCCCCGGCCTCTTGCTCAAACTGACTGCGATGTTCCTGCCACTGATGCTCTGCCTGCTCACGCTCGCCGATGTGCCGTTGTGCTCTTTCATTTGCTTCCGTCAATTTTTGCTCCGACTGACTGCGCTTGCTTATCTCCCCCTCGAGCTTCTCACCTGTTGCCGTCAGCTCAGCCGTTTGCTCTTCAATCCGATTGCGGTGCTCCTGCAGTTGGTGCTCCGATTGCTCTCGCTCACTAATTTGCTGTTGCAGTCTTGCATTCGCTTCAGTTAATTCAGCGCTCTGCCGCTCGATACGCTGCTCAAGTTCGCTGCGGCACTCTTGCCATTGCTGCCCTGACTGCTCTCGCTCAGCGATTTGCTGTTGCAGTTTCTCATTGGCCGCCGTTAATATCTCTTCAGCCTGCTTGTATTTGATTGTTTCCTTTTGGAGCTTTTCATTTGCCTTCGTTAGCTCGCCCGCTTGCTGTTCAATCTTATTACGCTGTTCTTCCAGCTTCTTTTCGGCCTGCTCACGCCCTTTTGTCTGCTCTTGTAGTTTCTCATTTGCCGCTGCCAGCGCTTCTTCTGACTGCTCGCGCTTGTTTGTCTCATGCTCGACCTTCTCATTCGCTGCCGTTAATTCTTCTTCTCTTTGCTTGCGCTTGTTGAGTTCAGATTGAAGTTGCTCCTTTGCCGCTGTCAGGTCGGCGCCCTGCTGCTCAATGCGCCGCTCGAGTTCACCGTGACGCTCTCGCCATTGCTTCTCTGCCTCCTCATGCTCAGAAATCTGCCGCTCGAGCCTTTCATTAGCTGCTGTAAATTGTTCCTCTGACTGCCTGTGCTTACTTATCTCCTGCTTCAGTTTCTCGTTCGCAGTCGCCAGTTCGGCAGACTTCCGCTCAATCTTTCCCTCAAACTCACCGCGGCATTCCTGGCATTTTTCTTCCGAACCCTCTTGCTTGCTAGTTTCTTGTTGGAGTTTCTCATTCGCTGCTGTCAGTTCCGCGCTTTGCTGCTCAATCCGTTGTTCAAGCTCGTTGCGACAATCCTGCCATTGCTGCTCCGCCTGCTCACGCTCAGCGTTTTGCTGTTGCAGTTTCTCATCGGCTGCCGTCAGCTTAGCCGTCTGCTGCTCAATCTGATTACGGTATTCCTCCAGTTGCTTCTCTGCCTCCTCCCGTTCACTGATTTGTTGCCGCAGTCTCTCCCCTACGTCTGCCAACTCCTTTTCAGGCTGCTTACGCTTGTCTAATTCCTCTTGGAGCTTTTTATTTGCTTCCGTCACTTCAGCCGTTTGCTGCTCAAGCTCGCTGTGTCGCTCTTGCCATCGCTGTTCGGCCTGCTCGCGCTCGGCAAGTTGTTGCAGTAGTTTCTCTTTGGCCGCCGCCAGCTCCGCTTTTGCTTGTTTCCTCTGATTTATCTCCTGTTGGAGTTTCTCATCTTTTGACGCTAGCTCAGCCTTCTGTTGCTCAATCTGATTACGGCATTCCTCCAGTTGCTCCGCCACCTGCTCGCGCTCACTGATTTGCTGCTCTAATTTCTCATTGGCGGCCGTTAATAGCTCTTCAGAATCCTCTTGCTTCTTTAGCTCCGCTCGAAGTTGCTCGTTTGACGCTCTCAAACCGTTAAGTTGTTGGTCAATCTGATTATGGTATTCCTCCAGTTGATGCTCCCACTGTTCGCGCTCGCCGCCTTGCTGTTGTAGTTTCTCCCTGGCCGCTGTCAGCTCAGTACGCTGCTGCTTGATGCGCCGCTCAAACTGACTGCGACACTCCTGCCACTGCTTCTCTACCTGCTCACGCTCGGCAAGTTGCTGCTGGAGTTTCTCGTTGGCGGCGCTTAATTCCTCTTCAGAATTCCTACGCTTTTTTAGCTCGGTTTCAAGCCGCTCCTTCGCCGCTCTCAAATCGCCAAGTTCTTGCTCAAACTGCTCACCGTATTCCTGCAGTTGACGCTCCAGCTGCTCGCGTTCTTTTGTTCGCTGCTGGAGTTTTTCGTTTGCTGCTGCTAATTGTTCCTCTGACAGACTCTGCTTGCTTACCTCCTCTTGTAGTTTCTGACCCGTGGCGGCCAGTTTTGCCCTCTGCTGTTCAATCTTATCACCGTATTCCTGCAGTTGATGCTCTGACTGCTCCCGTTCTTTTGTTTGCTGCTGGAGCGTTTGTTTCACTGCCGCCAGTTCGGCCTCCTGCAGCTCTATGCACTGCTCAAGCTGGCCGCGGTGCTCTTGCCACTGCTTCTCCGCCTGCTCGCGCCCGCCGATTTCTCCTTGCAGCTTCTCATTCGCCGCCTTCAGTTCACCCGCCTGCTGTTCGAGCCGTCCCTCAAGCTCGCTCTGGTATTCCCGCCATAGCTTCTCCGCCTGTTCGCGCTCACTGATTTGCTGCTGGAGTCTTTCATTTGCCGCTGCTAATTTTTCCTCTGACTGCCTGCGCTTGCTTTTCTCCTCTTGTTGTCTCTCATTAGCCGCGCTTAGTTCCGTCTTCTCCCGCTCAATCTCATCTCGGTATTCTCGTAGTTGATGCTCCGACTGCTCGCGTTTACTGATTTCCTCTCGTAGTCTGTCATTCGCTGCCGCCAGTTCAGCGCTTTGCCGCTCAATCCCTTGCTCAAGCTCGCTGTGGTATTCCCGCCATAGCTTCTCTGCCTGCTCGCGCTCGCCGGCTTGCTGTTGTAGCTGTTCACTTGCCGCTGTCACCTCGGCCGCCTGCCGCTCGATTCGCGACTTAAGCTCCGTATGGAGTTCTTGCCATTGGTTCTCAACTCCCTTGCGCTCGGTTACATCCAGAGCAAAGCACATAAAGCCGATGGCCTTGCCCTCTTCGCCCCTGGCTAAGGTCATCTTCATCTCTGTAGGAAATGTGCTTCCGTCCTTTCGAACGTGTTCCACCGGCCCTGCAAGTTGGCCTCTGCGCTGCGTCTCCACGACGAAGGGAATAACATCGGTCTTCATCTGCTGCTCGGTGTGAAATACGCTGAACTGTTTGCCCACGAGCTCACGCGGGCTGTCGTACCCGTGCATTTTCGCCCATTTTGAATTGACGAAACCAATGGTTCCGGCCAGGTCGATAACGGCAATCCCTTCTTGGGCCTGCTCGGCGATTTTGGCCAGACACCACAGCGTTCGCTCGACTTGTCTATGCGCAGCGAGTATATCCTGCATCTGCTTGGTCCTTACCAGACCACTAATACCTTTCTGTTCGGTCCTGTCAGCGCGTAATAACACTAAAACATCGGCGAAAGTGACCTCGTGCTTTCCTACCACAAAGCCCCGGCCGCAAACCTTTTTACAAACCGCAATTATACGCCGCTATTCCACCTATTATCGGTCCTGCCCTTGACTTATTTTAGGCCCTTGCCGCAGGCAACCGCCCTTTTCGGACACGACATTTGGTTTGCCACTGGGCCGGCAATCCACTCAAACAACGCCCCGAATGAATCACTTGCAGTTATTCAACTCTGTCCCCGCACATCATAGGGGATTCCCCTATACAAAAAATAGGGTGTCCCCCGATTGCAAAAACCGCCTTTTCCGCTATTGTGAGTTCCGTAATCTAAAGAATAATTATTTTGACGAAGCTCACCGGCTTTGGTTACTATAGTGGGCGTCTGGTGCTTTTCGAAAAAAGGCAAATATGGCTTCTATAGATTATCAGGTACCTCAAAAGGGTGATCTTCGGCTGATAATACAGGGTAGATTGGACGTCGAAAGTACCACCCCGCTCTGGAGCCAGGCGCTGAAGAAACTCGCCGAAACCAAACCGGAAACGTTGGTTGTCGACGTCAATGCCGTAGACTACTGTGACGGGACCGGCATCGGCCTCCTGCTCGAGCTTAGACGCACACAGCAGGAAAATAATCGCCGGATTCAAATAGAGGGGCTAAAGCCGGAGTTTCAGCAACTTATGACCCTGTTCGATCCGGGCCAGATAAGTAAGCCTTTAGCGGAGAAGCTTTCATTTGGAAGATTTATAAAAAGAGCGGGCCAGTTAGGCTTTAAGACTTGGGATGATTTGCGCACACAGATAAGTTTTTTAGGTGAATTGGCCGTAAAATTTCTTGCTGCTGTTTTAAAGCCCGGATCTATACGCTGGACGGACACATTTTTGCTTGCGGAAAAAAGCGGTGCTGATGCGGTTGGTATTACGTGTATGCTCGGTTTTTTGATAGGCTTGATCCTTGCATTTCAATCAGCGAGAGGCATGGAACAATACGGTGCCCAGATTTACGTGGCAGACCTTGTTGCACTTGTGCTTTTCCGCGAACTCGGTCCGTTGATTACCGCTATTATCTTTGCCGCCAGAAGCGGTTCGGCCTATGCTGCTGAACTTGGTACAATGAAGGTCAACGAGGAAATTGATGCGATGACGACCATGGGATTAGACCCGGTAAAGTTTTTGGCCGTTCCACGGATGATTGCGGGTTTATTTATGATGCCGCTTTTGACTATGTTCAATCTCCTGTCTGGATTAATAGGATGTGGATTGGTTATGCTTTCACTCGGTTTTCCTCCCGTAACTTTTCTAAATCGGATTCAGAATGCAACAAGCTTGGGAGATTTCACGGGAGGCATGGTTAAAACGCTGGTTTTTGGCATGCTGGTTGCCGGTATAGGTTGTTTGAGAGGCCTGCAGACAGGCACAGGAGCAAGTGCTGTTGGAGATTCAGCCACCCGGGCGGTTGTTACTAGTATTATTGCCATAGTTGTAGTAGATGGTGTTTTTGCTGTGGTTTATTTTTTCCTTGGAGTTTAGCGAGGTTATGAAAACCGATTCTGAGACTGTAATTCGAGTTGAGGACCTTACAGCCGGCTATGGTGATGTTGTGATAATCGATAACATTAACTTTGAAGTCAAAGCTGGTGAAGTATTTATAATTTTAGGAGGTTCCGGCTGCGGCAAGAGCACGCTCTTGAAACATATGATCGGTCTGCTGCCGCCCGTTAAGGGTGAAGTTTTTATAGAAGGTAAGGAAATAGTATCAGCAGTAGGTCAGGAAAGGGTAGACATTCTCCGCAGAATAGGTGTCATGTATCAAAACGGGGCTCTTTTCGGCTCGATGAGTCTCATGGAGAATATCTGCCTTGTTCTGGAGGAATTCACGGACCTGCCACGTGAGGCCATGGAGTTTATCGCGGAAATGAGGTTGAAAGTGGTTGGCCTGCAGGGCAGTTCTCATAAGATGCCCGCCGAGCTCAGCGGCGGTATGAGAAAAAGGGCCGCCATCGCCAGGGCTATGGCGCTTGACCCTAAAATATTATTTCTGGATGAGCCATCCGCCGGTTTGGACCCGATTACCTCATCACAATTAGATGATTTAATAATAGAGCTATCTAATAGTCTGGGTTTTACATTTGTGATAGTGACACATGAATTACCCAGTATATACAAAGTTGCAGACAGGGTTGTAATGCTTGATATAAATACCAAATCTATTATTGCTACCGGCAAGCCTGATTACTTGCGCGATAAAAGCGATAATGACTGGGTAAGGCAATTTTTTAGCAGGGAATCATGACTCCAAATTTTAGCTTTTTAAATACTGTTTAAAAAAAGAAGGTATTATATACGGGAAAGAAAGATGAGTACGAAACCGAATTATTTCAAAATAGGCCTGTTTATTATTGTAGCAAGTACTTTAATTGTAATCACTGTTGTAATCTGGGGGGCGGGGCTTTTCACGCGAGATAAGATTTATTTTGAGACATATTTTGACACCCCCGTTACGGGTCTGGACCCTGGTGCCGCGGTTGAATTTAGAGGGGTTCAGATTGGGCAGGTGGAAAGGATAGGTTTTGTAGGAACGGAGTATGATTTATCGGTGGATCCCGCGAGATTTTCCAAGTATGAGAATTATGTGAGAGTTTTATGCTCTCAAGATAGAGACAAGACTCAAAAAGGAAAGCAACGTACAGATGTAGAAAGGGCGGATCGTTTAGCCATAATGATACATCGGGGTTTAAGACTCAGGCTTTCAACAAACATACTCACCGGACAGGGGTTTTTGGAAGGGGATTTTTTGGACCCCAACCGCTTTCCAGTTCTGGATGTTATATGGGAACCCGAATATCTGTATGTTCCTTCGGCTCCAGGGGAGTTCTCCACTATAAAGGATTCGGTGGATAGCATTCTTAGCAAGCTGGAAAAAATAGATACCGAGAAGATAGGCCTTGAGATTGAACGGATTCTCGTCACTGTGCAGGAGGCAATACGTGATGCTAATGTCCCGGCGGTCACGGCACAGTTGAAGGACACCTTGGAGCGTATTGATAAACTAATAGCAAGTGGCAGACCCGGCGTTGAACAATCTCTTGAAAACTTAAGAGACGTCTCAGCCAATCTTAAGGACTTAACTGAAACTTTAAAGCGGCACCCATCTGAAGCAATTTTCAGTCAACCGCCGCCAAAATCGGAGGCCTTCAAATGAAACCTAAATTAACCAAATCATTGCTTTACTTTAACCTGATTGTCTTGGCAATTATCCTCTCAGGATGTGGCGTCGACCCGCACAGCAGGCATTACTATATCTTGGACGCCACACGTCGGGCCGCACCAGCCAAAACCGAAGGTGAAATCATCCTTGAGGTGCAGAGGTTCACGACAGATTCCACATTTGCCTCAAAGAAACTGGTTTACCGCAAAACTGAGTTTGAATACGAATCAGACTTTTACGATGAGTTCTTTGTATCACCGGCCGCAATGCTTACCGAAAAAAGCCGCAATTGGCTCGCACAGTCAGGCCTTTTTGCCAGGGTACTTGACCCCGGAAGTTATACAAAGCCGACCCACACCTTGCACGCCAATATAACCGCCCTTTATGTTGACGTCCGGGACAAGAAATCACCGGCGGCCGTGATACAAATGCGTGTCTTCCTCACACCCCAGCAGCCGGCAGAAAAATTAATAATCTTGGCTGAAACTTACAACGCCTCCGTTGACGTGGAGTCTAATACCGCAGAGGCCTTCGTCCAGGGCTTTAACCGCTGCCTTGAGCAGATTCTCACCGATTTGGAAAATGACCTCCAACAAGAGTTCCAATCGTCTGCAGAGAATTCGTAGCTGTTCCGCAAATCCTTATTGGCTGTTTTTAAGGATTTGCGTCAATTCATCGTCGGTCAAGGTGATTGGATTGCCTTTCATACTGCTCGACTTTCGGCACTTCGCCACCACCGTTGGCAAATCTTCTTCCTTCAGTCCTGACTCGCCCAGCCTTGGCACCCTTAACGCCGAGCAAAGCTCCTGGACCCACGCTACACCATCGGACGCTTGAGCCGTTGCCATCCCCGTCAGAAGGCCGGCGATTTCATCATACCGGACCAGTGCCGCCGAATCCGCCGCACGCTCCTGCAGCGCACGCACATTGGCCTCCATAACATAAGGCAGGAGCCTCGCGCATATCACCCCATGGGCCGCATGAATCATCCCGCCCAATGGCCCCGCAAAACCGTGCACCGCCCCTAATCCTGCGTTGGCCAGCGCCAGTCCACTGAATAGACTCGCCGCCGCCATATCTTCACGTGCCGCCTCGTTGCTGCCGTCTTCGTATGCCTTTCGCAACGAACGCCCCGCCCGCCTCAGTCCCTCCCGGCAGATACCATCTGTTAGCGGATTGCCTTTCCTGCAGACATAAGCTTCCATCAATTGAGTCAGCGCGTCCAGACCCGTGCTGGCAGTCAGCGCCGGCGGCATCGAATAAGTCAATTCCGGGTCAACCACGGCCGCCCTCGGCAGCATCAACGCGCTCCGCATGCTCACTTTCACATCATGTTCAGGCACCCCTAACACCGCGTTACGAGTCACTTCAGCCCCTGTCCCCGCCGTCGTTGGAATCGCGATATGTGGTGCCGCACGCTCAGTCAATGCTTGACCGCGACCGACAACTTCCAGATAGTCCTCTAATTCCCCGCTGTTCGTCAGCATCGCCGCCACCGCTTTACCGGTATCAATCGCGCTTCCGCCCCCTATGCTGATTACCAAATCGCACCTCCCCCGGCGTGCTCGCTCCACCGCCGCCTTCGCTATGGCTGTAGTCGGCTCACCGCCCACATTAAATGTGATGCACTTTATCCCCTCCTTGTACAGCTGTTCAAGGACCGGCTCCGCCCGTTCAACAGTTCGACCGGTTACAACGATAGCGATGTTCCCCATCTCCGCCGCTAAGAGCCCTGCTTCCTCAATTGTACCCCGACCGAAAATAATCCGGCCCGCGGTTGCGAATTCAAACCTCATGCTGCCCCTTGTCTTGTCCAAAATGCCCCGACTAACCCCAGCCCCGCTCATCAGGAAACACATTACTGTACTTGATACTGCTCCGCGGCTCCGCCATCATGTCTGCCACAATATCACGCCATCTCTTGTAATGTGTTGTCTCCTTGTGACGCGCAGGGTCCTCCGCCGTCCGATACACCTCCACTAATACAAATCGCGCAGGGTCATCTTGTTGTTGGATAATGTCGAATCGCGTCACCCCCGCCTCCTGAACACTCTTGCGGGCGTTTTCAACCGTCGCCGCGCGGAACGCCTCAACCGCATCAGCCTTAACGTGCGCAAAAACATGAACTATAAACATAATCGCCTCCTTATAGCTTCCAACGTTCGGTCGAAGTGTACCAGATAATCTTGGCGATATCAACCTCGCTTCCGTCTGTGTTTAATAGCTCTGATGGCCTCTGCCATGCCCTCGATGCTTCTCCCCTCTTTACCCCCAATAAAAACTAACGGGGCTTATACCGAACCTAATCTGTATAAGCCCCGTGTTGGTGCTATATCATTCAAGCCAGTAAAATAAACACTTACGGCCAGTAGTGTTGACTCATCCAGTTGTCTGCTAATATCCCGTAGTCGGCCATGTTCACAAACCTGCTGTTCACTGGCTCTGGGTCCGTCAGATTCGCATTGGACAGCACGGGCTTGTAAATTACTGCCCCGCATCCGTCATCCGTCGCCGTCAGGCCCGATGCATCGTCAAGTTTGTAGTGGTACGCCGGACAACAGGGGTCGGTCCCGGTCACGCCGCCGGTGTGAAGCCACGTCATCTCGTTTACGTCAAGGGTCCTGGCGAAGATGCGGATATCATCTAAATTCCCGAGGTAATAGCGGGAAGTGTCGCGTCCGCGACCAATCCAGAACTTCTCATCGAACTGTAGTAACGGCGGAAGGTCTATATACTGCCGTGCCGATGTAAGTGTCCCGCCGGCAGGTCCCGCATACAGGCTGCAGCCGCACGGGTCTACCGCCATAGCCATAAGCGTCCACTCACCGTCGGGCACGTCAAGACCGGAGCTGAACTGCCACGTCTTCGCAATCTGGTTCCAGCAGTAACCTACGCTGTCGCCTTTCGAGCCGCCGGCCAATTCCGTCGAATCCTCTACGCCTTTTTCACGGCACGTAATTATACCTACGTACGCCTCCTGCTCGCCCTTTCGCTGTGCCCACAGAGTTATCGACATGTTGTTAAGTCCAATCAGGCGGGGGTCGCAAACGTCAATTGTAATATTGGGGTCAAACCCCAGCGAACCGGTGCCTACGTGACCGCTCGTCCAGTTTGGACTGCCTGCGAGCATCGTAATTGTCCCATGCTGCGTCAGCGTCGGGAAGCACCCGTCGGCTATTAGCCAGTCAGTCGACATGAAATTGACGTCCCAGAGGTCAACGTTACAATCCGGTTCACCGCCAGCGCCGGTGAAATCGCCAACCGCTTCGGATTCCGCAGGCCGGCATCGCGGCGGATAAAGCCTGATATCGTCAACGTAGATATATCCTGGGTCGGACATCGGCGAGCTCTGTTCTGTCTTATCTTGGCCGCCGATACCGATGGTGAACCTGTCAATCGCAGTCAGGTCCACGCCGCACGCGTCGAAGATACCCAAATCAATGTTCCACTCATCCCAGCTGTCGTATCCCATCCAGTACGGGTTCGGGTGCACGACATAGCCTGTATTGCTGCTGGTGTCTTCTAATTCAATCCACGGTGTCGCCGCGTCCCATATCGGGGCGCCCTTTGAGGTCTGCGGTACCACCTGAGCATTGCACGGGTCGCCGCGCACGTACAGGAACAGCGCCTTGACCCCGCCGATTGTCCAGTCACTACCGATTGAAAGCTCAGAAAGGTCCTGAACGTCGAACCATGAGCCTGGGAACGCCCCACTGTGGCGGATATTCTCGAATTCCAGCTTCACCGCCTGGCTGCCCGGCACCCGAATCAAATTCGCGTCGTTCTCTTGCCAGATTTCTCCGTCACTGCCGTTCACCCAGTAGTCGTCCCATACGTTCCACAGGTCGGTCTGGTTCGTGTACGACTCGAAGTCGTCCACTACAAGGAACAGGCCTACCTGGAACATCCACACGTCACCCGTGACTGTATGGGTCTGGCCGTTACTCAACTCATCCAAACGCCAGTAATACCTCTTGTTTGTGATAAGCTGTGGTACGGCATAGCTCACAGTAGCGACCGGCAGATTCGCCTCGAACTCCGCAGAGCTCGTCGTCGCATCTTCTACCGACTGTGCATCGGTGCCAAAGTATAGCATGTGGCGCTCTGCTTCGGCGCCCGCTGTCCACTCAAGTGCCAGTCCTAAGAACTCTACATCACTCTCACCGTCTGCCGGGCTCGGGTCATACGCGTGGCCTTCCACTCTGAAGCTCCACACGTCACCTTCCCACGGAGGCGTAAGAGGACCGACGTAGCCGGTGTTCACCTCGGTTATCTTCCAGTAGTACGTCTTGCCTAACTCAAGCGGCCCCGCTGGTGTATACTCGCACGGATCTTGAGTGCTTTGGTAGATGCCCGTCGTATCGGTGTTATCTGCATTCGCCACTGCCGTCTCGTCGTCACCGAAGTAGACCTCGTGGTCGTCTGCGTATACGCCGGGCTTCCACGTCAACTGCGGGTTCTTCGTCACAAGCTCCGCGCCGTCCTCGGGACTCGGCTCGTATGCCTCTGTTGCCCAGTCCCACGCAAGTCGAACGTCGTCGACAAACGCCCAGCTGCTGCCGGGGTAATCGCCTGCCCACGGAGAACCTAACTTGATGCCTAATTTCTCACCGAGATAGCTCTTGCCTGTCTCAGCCACAAATGACACCGTCAGGTCATACTCCCAGTCGCTACGGCAGTCAGGCTCGCCTGCGCAGGATGCATGTTCATATCCAGTCACGACGTGCACCGTCTGCGAAAGTTCAATGTGACATACGTCGGGAGTGCACACGTCAGCCAGATAGTAGAACGACCCCCTGATGGGCTGCGTCCATCCTGCTTCGTCGTACCACGTCATGCCGTCGAACGTAAGCGTGTACTTGTAGCCCGCCGTGATGTCGGCGTCCGTAAGCTGAAAAATAAACGTACCATCGTCCATGTAGCAGACAGTATTGCCGTCCGGCACTACGAACCAGTCCTTGCATGTATTCTCTCCCGGCGGGCACGTACCGGGCCCGCAATTTACGTCCATGCCCGACCAGTCCGGGTTCGCAGCGCCTAACTCCGCGCCGCCGCTCCAGGCCATCACGCCAGGGTACGGATCGTCTTCAGCGATGCCGCCATGGCAGCTGACCTGGTTGCCGTCGGCGTAATACTCAAAGCTGTAGTTGTTTACGTCGATGGTCGTCTGCGCCTGCACTGCAACGCTCAGACTAAGCACCAAAACAATAGAAATTAAAAAACCTGGTCTTTTACACATTCTGTTCCTCCTTAAAAATAAAATATTAAAAAACGTTCTTTGGCTATAAGCCAAAACTCACGTTGTCCTCGGCAACTGCGAACCTCCGTGCTACGAGCACGAATAACCTTCGCATATTTTCCATTAATAATTCGCAACTGCTTCAAACAACTTCCAACAAAACAGGTCACAAAGGCCTTCACCTAACTTTGCACCTGCCTAAAAAACTTTTTTCAAGACCTGATTATCTCCTCCTTCTTGGGCGTGTAGAGTAATCGAAGATAAACCTCACCACGTTGAGACCCCCCTAAGCTTTGCAACTCTCACACCGCACCTCCAGATACACATCAATACTTCTACAAAAACTAAAACTTTCTAATCTTAAAGACCAATAATCCACATACTTCTCACCCTTATTTGTACCACCTTGCTGCAAAAATGTCAAGAAAAAATTTGCCCCAATCCCACATTTTTAGCTAAAATCGCCCAAAATCCGCAATTTTTGTCTCTGAAAGCCCTTACAAACATTAAATTTGCCTCAAAATATCTATTGCGACAACCACTTCACCATCTTGCGACAGAACCCGCCCACCCGCAAAGAACGCCGGAAAGCCAATTTATGACGTTTTCGAATTTTACCTCGCTTTAAAAGCCCCGATAGGCGTGTACTAACTCCAGCTATGATAAAGACTTGCAAACTTATATCCGTGATTGAAACCTCATCCCCGCATAAAACGAACGGGGCCTATACCGAAACTAATCTGTATAGGCCCCGTGTTGGTGCTGTATCATTCAGCTCGCAAATGACCTTTTACCAGTCCGGCCAGAACCGTTGCTCCATCCAGTTGTCCGCAAATAGCGCGTAGTCCGCGAAGTTCACAAACCTTTGGAGCTTTGCCTCTGGGTCGGTCAGATTGGCAGCTGATGGCACAGGCCCGTAAACATTTGTGGGGGTTCCTGAATCAGCCGCTGTATAGCCCGTTGTCTCATCGAACTCGTAGTGGTACACCGGAGCCGGGTTAGGGTCTGCTGTCTGATAGGCCAGGTCGTTAACGTCATTGAAATCCAGAGCGTAGGCATATATCCGGACATCGTCTATAGCGCCTTTGAAATAACCTCCCTTATCATCGCTGCCAATAACGAAGTGGTCAGAAAAATTCTTCTGTATTGAATGCGCTTCTACGTTCCTTAGCCCCGTCTGCAGATTGCCGCCGGCCTCTCTCTTATACAACGTGGCTCCGCACGGGTCCACTGCCAGAGCGATGAAAGTCCAGACGCCATCCATTATATCAACGCCTGCATCCCACTGCCACTCTTCCGTGCCGCAGGACCAGTCGTAGCCTAAGCCGTCCGGGCCGCCGTACGCCGAACCGTAAACGCCTATCTCGCTGGCATCATCACCGCAGCCTTCGGCCTCTTCTCGGCTGCTCACTACGCCTACCCATCTTGTCATACCAACGATTGGCTTTATCCAGGCTGTTATTGACATAGATCCAACGCCGTAAAGACGCGGGTCGGTAACCGTGATGTCATAGTCAGACTCCCCGTTAACGTCTATCGCGCCATTTATATGCCCGGTAACCCAGTGCGAAGTTTCATCCGGAAAGCCCGTCAACGTAGCTGGCCGGTTCTCGGTGAGGGTGTCGCCGTCCTGCATGCCCCAGTCGGTTGCAATTACGTCGAGGTCCTTATAATCAACGTTGCAATCCTCGGTGAAATCGCCTGCAAGCTTGCCCATCTCCGGCCTGCATCGCGACGGATACAGCCGGATGTCGTCAACGTACATATAACCTATGTCCTCCATCGCCTTCGTTTGTCCGGTCTTTTCAGCGCCGCCGATACCGATGGTGAATCTGTCAATCGCCGAAAGCGTCACGCCGCACGCGTCGATGATGCCTAAGTCGATGTTCCACTCATACCAGCCGTCAAAAGAAGCCATTTCAGGCCGCGAGTAAAGGACATAGCCGCTGACGCTGTTGATATCTTCCAGTTCAACCCATGGTTGCGCGCCTTCCCACTCCACGACACCCTTTCCGTCGGCATACATCTCTTGGACATTTCATGGGTCGCCCCGCATGTATAAAAACAGCGCCTTGACCCCGCCGATTGTCCAGTCCGAGCCGATATCCAGCTCACTCAGGTCCTGAACGTCGAATTGAGAGCCTTTAAGCTTGCCGGACTTTGTGCTTATATTCTCGAACATCAGCATCGCCGCCTGGCTGTCCGGCTCCCGAACAAGGTTCGGGTCGTTCTCACGATAGATTGTTCCATCGCTGCCGTTAAAACGATAATCTTGCCATACGTTCCACAGCGCCGTGTTGTTCCCGTACGACTCGAAGTCGTCCACTACAAGGAACATACCTACCGTGAAGCCCCAGACGTCTCCTTTGACGAAAGTACCCGCAGTCTCATTGACCTCGTCAATACGCCAGTAATACCGCCTGTTTACGACAAGAGCTCCCGGTGAATAACTCTCTGTACCGACCGTCAGAGGAGGCGCCTTGTACTCCGGAGAGTTCGTGTTTGCGTCGGCTACCGCCTGCGCATCGGTGCCGAAGTAAACAAGGTGGGTCTCTGCCTCGGCGCCCGCTGTCCACTCAAGGTTCAGACCAAGGAAGATTACATCCGTCTCACCGTCTTCCGGGTACGGGTCATACGCGTGGCCTTCCACTCGGAAGCTCCACACGTCACCTTCCCACGGAGGCGTAAGAGGACCGACGTAGCCGGTGTTCACCTCGGTTATCTTCCAGTAGTATGTCTCGCCTAACACAAGCGGCCCCGCCGGTGTATAGCTGCACGGGTCTTGAGTGCTCTTGTAGATGCCCGTCGTATCGGTGCTGTCTGCATTGGCCACTGCCGTCTCATCGTCACCGAAGTAAACCTCGTGCTGGTCAGCGTATACGCCGGGCTTCCACGTCAGAGTCGGGTTCTTCGTCACAAGTTCCTCGCCGTCCTCTGGGCTCGGGTCATAAGCCTCTGTCGCCCAGTCCCACGTAAGTCGAACGTCGTCGAGCCACGCCCAGCTGCTGCCGGGGTAATCGCCTGCCCACGGAGAGCCGAGCTTGATGCCCAATTTCTCGCCGAGGTAGGATGCGCCCGTCTCCGCTACAAATGTAGCCGTCAGGCCGTACTCCCAGTCGTCTAAGCAGTTGTCGGGACCAAGGCCGCAGTCGTATTCGTAACCCGTCACGATGTGCACCGTCTGCGAAAGTTCAACGTGGCATACATCGGGAGTGCACGGGTCGCTCAGGTAGTAGAACGATGCCCTGATGGGCTGCGTGTTCCCGTACCCATACCACCCGGTCATGCTGTCGAACGTAAGCGTGTACTTGTACCCCGCTGTGATGTCCTCGTCCGTAAGCTGGTAAGCAAACGTCCCCATGTCTAAATAGCAGACTACATTGCCGTCCGGAAATACGTGCCAGTCACGACAGTCGTCGCACATTCCTGGTACGCCGCAGTTTACGTCCACACCCGACCAATCCGGATTCGCAGCGCCTAATTCCGCGCCCCCGCTCCACTCTAATACTCCGTCCAGTCCGGTGTGGCAGGTCACCTGGTTCACCTCGTCGGCCCACTCGAAGCTCGGGTTGTTCACCTCGATGGCCGTCTGCGCCTGCACTGCAGCGCTCAGACTAAGCACCAAAACAATTGAAATTAAAAAACCTGGTCTTTTACACATTCTGTTCCTCCTTAAAAATAAAATATTAAAAAACGTTCTTTGGCTATAAGCCAAAACTCACGTTGTCCTCGGCAACTGCGAACCTCCGTGCTACGAGCACGAATAACCTTCGCATATTTTCCATTAATAATTCGCAACTGCTTCAAACAACTTCCAACAAAACAGGTAACAAAGGCCGGAACCTGTCTTTGCACCTGCCTAAAAAACTTTTTTCAAGGGATGACTGTCTCCTCCTTCTTGGGCGTGTGGACCAATCGAAGATAAACCTCGCCGTGCTGCGATTGACCCTTCCGTAACTCACCCACACACCGCACCTCCAAATACGCATTCATCTTCCCCAAAAACTAAGACTTTCTAATCTTAGAGACCAATAATCCACATGCTTCTTACCCTTATTTGTACCACCTTGTCCAATAAATGTCAAGAAAAATTTACCCCAATCCCGCATTTTTAGCCAAAAACGCCCAAAATCCCTAACTTTTGCCTTTGAAAGACCTTACAAGCATTAAATTTGCCTTAAAACACCTGTTGCGACAACCACTTTACCGTTTTGCGACAATCCCCTCCGCCGCGAATCCCCCCGCCCGGACTATGTCGCTTTTTCCCCGCAGCACGCTCAAATATACCCCGAAAAATATGAAATCTGCGGAACAAATGCCCTCCCTCACGCATCTTACATGCCAAAACCTGCAAAACGCCGCGCCCGGCCGTTTAGTGCTTGAAATTATGACCATTCTGTGCTATTGTAAAACAGGTTGAGTGGTGTTTTTATAGAAAACTATCTTAATAGCACTAACACAAGGACTTTCCTTATGACCAAACGCTCAAGAGCCTTCACTTTAGTCGAGCTTCTCGTCGTTATCGCCATCATCGCCCTCCTTATGTCCATATTGATGCCCGCCCTTGCCCGCGTACGCAAGCAGGCAAAGGACGTCCTCTGCAAGTCCAACCTCCAGCAGTGGCGCCTCTGCTTCCAGATGTATCTCGACACTTGGGACAACTCCTTCAACAGGGGCTGGCCATCTTTATATGGAGATGGCGCCCTTATGGAGTGGCACAACTCGCTCGAGCCCTGCTACGGCGATAATCTCGACCTCGCCTGCTGCCCAACCGCCACAAAACCTGAAAGCGAGGGGGGCCGGATGCCCTTCGCAGCCTGGGGCGTCTATGGCGGGCAGTGGTTTAGAAAGATTTTATTGGGCAGCTACGGCATAAATGGCTATGCCCATAACCCGCCGCAGGACTCGGAATATTGGTCGCACGGCCGACTGCCTAACTACTTTTGGAGGACACCCGATGTCAAGGGTTCTGCGCGTATACCGCTGTTTATGGATGCTCAGCGCTTTGACGGCTGGCCCCTCGAAGGTGATACACCACCGCTCTTTGAAAGCGACTATTTCGGCGGTGCCGTCCCGAGTCAAACCAGACGCTACTGTGTCAACCGCCACGACGCCGCAATACATTGCCTCTATATGGATTTCTCCGTCAGAAGAACAAACCTAAAGTGCCTCTGGAGCATCAAGTGGCATCGCCTCTACGATGTAGACGCCGCCAGGCCCAACTGGGACTCCGAAGCCCCCTGGATGAGTAAGTTCAAAGACTGCGACCAGTAGCTGCCCGGCTCCCTCCCGTTTATTTATTTGATTTACAACTGCATCTCCGAATATACTTTACCTGCGAAATACCACAGTAAAACCGTCCGCGCTCAGGAGAACAGAAAATGAATACCACTCGCCGCGATTTCCTAAAGGCCGCCGCTGCACTTGGCCTAACCTCAACACAGTTATTAAAAACGACTAAGACCTTCGCCGCCGAAAAGCCGCAGAGCCAAAATAAACTAAAAAGCGGCCATAAGATAATGCCCCTGCCTGCCGGCCTCAGAATCAAATCCCTCGAAACCTTCACCCACGGCCACGTCAGCATCGTCCGCGTCACAACCGACGATGGCTCCCAAGGCTTCGGCCAAATATCTACCTACGACGCCGACATCGCCGCAACCGTCTTCCACCGGAAAATCGCCCCCCACGCCCTCGGCACCGACCCCGCCGATATCGACTTCCTCGTCGACACATGCATCGAGGCAAACTACAAATACCCCTGGTCATACGTCTGCCGCGCCCTCTCCGGCCTCGACACCGCTATTTGGGACCTCCTCGCCAAAAAACAAAATAAGAGCGTCTGCGAACTATTCGGCGCGAAACCAAAACCCATCGTCGCCTACGGCTCATCCATGCGAAGGGACATCACCCCCAAAGACGAGGCCGACCGCCTCCTCCGCCTAAGGGACTCCCACGGCTACCGCGCGTTCAAAATCCGCGTCGGAAAGGTCAACGGCCACGACCAGGACGAGTGGCCCGGCCGAACAGAACAGCTCGTCCCAACAGTAAGAAAGGCCCTCGGAGACGACGTCGCACTCCTCGTCGATGGTAACAGTTGCTACACACCACCCAAAGCCATCGAAGTCGGCCGTATCCTCGAAGCTAACAACATCGCCCACTTCGAGGAACCATGCCCATACTGGGAATTGGAATGGACTGCACGGGTGACCGCCGCACTGAATGTCCCCGTCGCCGGCGGAGAGCAGGACAACGACCTCGCCCAGTGGCGCCGGATGATAAAAATGCCCGCCGTCGACATCGTCCAGCCCGACATCCTTTATGTCGGAGGACTCACCCGCGCCCTCCGTGTCGCCGCGATGGCCCATGATGCCGGCATGCCCTGTGTCCCCCATTCCGCCAACCTCGCGATGGTAACCCTCTTCACACTCCACATGCTCGCTATTATCCCGAACGCCGGCCCGCACATCGAGTTCGCCATCGAACCTTGGCCCTGGCAGTTCGGCATCTTTTCCCCCGAACTAAAAGTAAAAGACGGCCTCGTAAACTTCCCCTCCGCCCCCGGCTGGGGTGTAACAATAAACCAAAACTGGCTCAAAAAAGCAAACCGACAAGTATCGCAATAACGCTTTGCCTACTGAGTTCTGTCCCTTATGTTTCCACCAGCCACATCTCTGCAAAAACTCTTAGGTCAAGTTCATCGATAAAGTTGTCTTTCGGCTCTGAGATGTCACACGCCGCGTCCCAGTTATCGTCACTGGGGCCGCTCTTCCACGCCTCCGCAATATAACTAAAATCAAAAAAGTCAACAAAGCAGTTTGCGTTGATGTCCCCAACGCTCGTTGTCTCACAGTAGAATACGGTAAATTCTGCCTCCTGTGTGTACGTCCCTGGCTCATTTGGGTCTTCGATAACTCTTGCGTAAACCGTATAGGTCCCCTCGCCTAACGGCCCGACATACTCTGTCTGCGACCACGGCGTAACGGTCGGCAGGCAGATTATTTTAGCAGGAGGATAGTCAAGAATGACATCAATGTAAACGTCGTTGCCCGCCACCGAGGAATTTGAATCATTCGGTATGCAGGTATCCGGCCATTGCCCTCTGAACGTTATTGCTATAATGTCGGATGTGCCTGGCTTTTGCGGAACAACTTCCGTGTAGTCCGGCGGCCAGCCCACTCCATACACCGGCCCTGCTGTTACTACAACCACCAAAAACGCGATTTTTACCGCTGCCTTCACCTTGCGTCCTCCACAATGACGCTTATCATCCGGTATTCTACCACAATACTGCCTCACTGTCAACCAGAAAATCACGCCATTATTCCCGGAAATCGCCAAATTTCAGATTAGAGATATGTAGTCTGAAATTCTCCCGCACCCGCCTCCGGCGTAACAATAAACCCGACTGTCCTCGCAAAAGCCTCCCACCAGGTCTCTAAATAGACTTGTCATCCCCACCGACATACGCTCCACGTTCTACGAACCACGACCCACGAACATGCCCCCCAACTTCCCGCTATGATTATTTTTAATCGTTTTTTTTGTTGACCCACCGTCAGTCCTCCTCATATAATCATGCCTGCTGGAGCATATTCTCCCGTCTCTCAAGAATATCCTCTTAAACAAAATCCGAGAGACATAATTTATATGGCCGTTACCAGGCCAAAGGAGCACTATAGTGAGTACAGGTACAGTAAAATGGTTTAACGAGAACAAAGGCTTTGGGTTTATCACCCCCGATGACGACAGTGGTGACTTGTTCGTGCATCACTCCGAAATCAAGGGCGGCGGATACGCCACACTTCAGGAAGGCCAGACGGTCGAGTTCGAGGTCGGACAGGGCAAAAAAGGCCCCTGCGCCACCAACGTAATCCCCGGCTGAGCCAAATCAGCTTCCTCGAAAAACCAACGGGCTCCGATTAAAACCGGAGCCCGCTTCATTTTCACCTCGCATCCCCCCCATTTACTCATCCACGCTTCACGCTCTACGAACCACCAACTACGAACTTACCTCAATGGGCACGGACTACTCACCGAATTCTGCCCAGGTATCCCCCGCCATATCGCATTCGCAATCTTGCCTGTCCTGAGCGAAGTCGAAGGGTCTGCCAGAAAGCATTCGCTATCGAACGGTCCGCACATTCACAACCCCGTCAATATTGATATCTCCAAGAAGTGCTGTCCCGAACACTGCCTCCACTTGCCCCGTATTGCCGTAATCCTCTCCTGTAATCGTTACCCTGACCGTAAACACCTGCCCTGAGTCAGACAGACCCACCGACTCCAAAAACAACGGGGCCTGTACCGAACTAATCAGCATAGGCCCCTGTTGTTCTTCATCGCAGGTGCTATGGCGGCAGATGACTAACTCCCAAGTAGGACGCGCAATCTCGCATAAAAGTATTCTGCGCAAAAAGTCAAAACTTTCGCGCAAAATGGCGTTTACTTTGTGCTGGAAATCCCTTAATATCATAGAATAATGGTGGATTAAGGCTTAAAATTTTAGTCCGAAGGCAAAATTCGCCGAACAGTAAGCGGCCTTTGCGCATCTTATAACCCAGAGCCAAAGCTGCGGTTTAAAGAAGGGACATTATTTATGAGCAAAAAACGGGCCTTTACACTGGTAGAGCTGCTGGTAGTAATTGCCATTATTGCCCTTCTTATGTCAATATTGATGCCGGCCTTGGCGCGAGTGAGGGAACAGGCAAAGGCGGTCCTGTGTCAATCCAACCTCAGACAGATGGGCGCGGCCTTCGACATGTATACCAGTGATAACGACGGCTATTTCCAGCAGGGCTGGGAGGGTCTGCCGGTTGATGGTTGTTACGGTTGTGAAAAGCCATGCTCCCATTGGTGGATACACACCGTCAGGCCATACTACGGCAGCCCCGATGTGTGCCTTTGCCCGATGGCGGTCAAAACCGGCTGGGAACAGGATGAAAGCTATTATTGGGAGTCAGGTGCTACGTTTTTAGCCTGGTCGGGTCACGGTTGGTTAGGACCGGCGGGTGAGGTTTACGGCAGCTATGGAATAAACGGCTGGGTAGAACACAATCAATGCCCGGATGAATCCCGACGCACGGGTGCCCGCAGATGGAGGCACTCCGCTGTCCGCGGTGCAGGCAACATTCCGCTGCTCTTGGATGCGCCGTGGATTGACTGCTGGCCGATGGACGACGACGAGCCCGCTGCCTATGACGACCAGCTCTGGCAACAAGGCAGTCACATGGCACGCTTTATGAAGGACCGACACAACGGCGGTATACACGCCGTGTTTGTGGATTACAGCGTCCGATGGATAGGACTCAAGGGAATGTACACCCTCAAATGGCATCGAGAGTTCGATGTAATCGGCACATATACCTTAGCCAGCGGCGCCACCAAGGCACTCTGGCGGTCGAAAGCTGAGTGGATGGCAAACCTCAAAGACTACTAATAACAACCTCCCCGCCCCGCGCCTTTTACCCAACACCGCCAGTTTCTTACGCTGTTCATCATTGAGACCAATTCGCTTTCTTCCTGACTTTTCCCGCAGTATCTTATTTTCTTCTTTTCAAATACTCTTTTTCCTCTTGTTGATGCCGGTTTACCCAACCAGCTAACATCATCAACAGTATTGTCTGTGGTCGAATTCTCATATGGCTCTCTCAAGTGTTTAACAAAAAGCCGTACTTTCATTCCGTGCTTAGTTTGTCATTCCGTGCTTGACACGGAATCTCCCCTTGTCATCCCGTACTTGATACGGGACCTCTTCCCTAACCCCTCACCCCCTAATTAAGCCTTCCCGGCCTTCGACGTTCCATGTTCGACGTTCAACGCCCCTGCCCACGCCTCGTGCGCCTCAACTGACAAAGCATTCCCTGTCCTCGGTCCCCTCTCCTCGTCCTCTCCCTGCAAAATCACCAGTCTATCTAACCGAGACAATCCACACAATTACGCCAAAAACAAGGAAAATCAGAGGACTTGCGCTATACTTAGCGTTCAAATTTACCGTGTTGTAAGTATCGCGCGGTTTTGAATGCTTGGAATGGAACTTTACAATGGGGACACTGAACCCACCCATGTCCTAAGCCTTGTTTCGCGGTTGGTAAGAGACGACACTTTTGATGGTCTGCATCAAAACATTGTGTGCAGAACGGCCCGTCTATAACCTTCTCATTGTAATCAAGTATGTAATAAGCTAAATCTATAAGGCTTAACTTGCCTTTAAGAGATAAGGATTCTTTGAGTTTGTGTATTAGCTCATCTTTTTGTCTATTCTGTTCTGTAAGTTCGATTGCCTCTGCTTGAAGGTCAAGAATTTTGCGGTTCAATTCTATATTGTCAATTTTCTTGGCAAGTTTGACCGCATCTTTGGCGTTTTCAACTATCCCCATAACTAAAACTTCTCTTTCTTAGCAATTTTGCGGCAGTATAAGGTCGAAAGCTCGCAGCTGCAAGAAATTCTCCCGCCGTTTTCCGATAGGTGCGCAAATCCCCCGTGGTGAGCCTCCTACGGCGCCAAATTCAATTCTCAGAGGTGAATGAAATATCTACTTGTGCTTGACTTCAAACATAACAGGTTGGCCAGAAAGATGTGCTCCGTAAAGCTGGACTATAGCTGGGCCTGTAGTTACTAATTTAAGTTCAGGAAAAACGTAGCCCTGAATATTGCAATTGTAAATAGCTTCTTTACCATTTCTGCTTATTGATTTTATGACGCCTTCAGTAACCCCAATTTTCCCAAATTCTTTTATCCTTGCATCAGTGTTACCTGTTATTCTCGCAACAAAAGCAGTACTTCCAATTGACTGCCTATTCGACGGTCTAAAAACGAGTGATGTTGTATAACCAGATTCATCTTTGACAGTTCTAATACGATCCCTCATAAGCGTTAGTGAAGGTGTGTCCGTTGCTGTTTGAACTTTTTTTAACTCCGCATTCACATCAGCTTGGAAGTTTTCAATATACGGCAAAACCTCATCCTTGAGTATCTGTGCCGCCTGATTTTCAGCAACTTTCTGGACAATAGCTTTTATGGCAGGTTCTTCAAATTCTTTAGTAACGCGTGCGACGATAATCTTTTCAATCTTTTTTGTAGCATTGCTGTACATTTGCCAAATTGTGAATCCAAAGATGACGCCTATCACGACTAAGCATTTATACAATTTGTTCCACCACTTCTTTAACAGAGATTTGCTTATATAATCAATGGTGTCATCTGGGAGGGGTGGTTTTTGAGGAGATGATTTTTCTTTGTTGGTTTTTCCCATAATATCCCCTTCCAAAAAGTGCCTTCACCGCACCATTTTAACGATTGCCCGATTTACTCATCTGCCCCGTACTTATCCGCGGCGGCTTCTATATGCTTTTCGATCGCACGCATAGGCTTGAACCAGCGAGAATTTGGGCGTTCCTTTTCGATTTTAGTAATACTCCCTTTTAATAAATCCTGCGCAAACTGATAACGCCATCTTAGTCTGGTAGGTAGCAACACAACCGCACCGAGCATAAGCGTAAAAAATTGTAGGAGTGTTAGATATTTGTCGTAAGTGCAATCCTGCTCAGTTACGCCTAATACGTCCTTCATTTCAATCGAGTCCTGTTTATCTTTGGTCTGAATCGCATCCTCTTTCATCGTGATATCAGTGATATCAGCAAAATCAAGTACAGCACCCTTATAAATAAGCTTCCTTAGTCGTAGTAACAGGGAGCCTATTTCTTTGCGGAAAGCCAACAGAACAATCAGTGCCACGACAGGCCAGGCCATATCGGCGATGAACTGTAAAAATATCTGTATCCACGCCATTGTATCCCCTTTCAGAAAACCTCATTACCCCCCCCATTCTACCGATTACCGCCCCTGATACAACGGCAAAATTTCCCCACGATAACTCTCTCGAATTAAGCTACATCAAGGTTGCCTGACCAATGCATGCTCGCGAGGCTCCGCCCCAGCCTGCCCTCGAATGTCTTAGTCGAGGGTTGCCCGACCTCTGCTGCCCTAATTTTTCTCCCCAATAAATTACCCCAATCTCCCCCTCCCGTCAACCACTTTTTCCCTGCATCCTTCTTAGCCAACATTGTAGCCCAGTTGCTCTAAGTGTCGCAGGATATTTCGCGACAGCGACAACCATGGACAGAACATAATCCTCTTCGGGTACTCGCCGACGTTATGCCGAATCCTTATGCCCATCCACAACCACGGGAAAAAGCCTGCCCGTTCGACCCGCTCAACATTTTCACGCCTAAACTCCATACGTCCCATCAGACCCCGCAACTCCATTCGTTCCTTACTGACCACCAGCTTCGCTCTCGGGCCAGGCCCCTTCGTCGAGATCACGCCCTTGCACACATTCCCTACCCATTGTCTTTCCGCACTATCTGTTTCCACGTAACCGCTCCTTTCCCACGCATTTACCCATCCACGAATACAGCGCCCCGGCTGCTTATCGCCTTGCTAGCAATCCCCAATAAATAACCCAAACAACAATATTTGTCAAACCCTAAAAATCTCTGCCGAGTCCTCCCATCGGCACCCCCTTGTCCAGAGTCCTCCGGACTCTAAGGGGGCCCCCATCCCGTCAAACAGTTTTTCCCCCGCCCTAACACTTGCTTGTGCTGCCTCCTGCTCGGATACTTTTTTCTCTGCACGCCTCCGGCGTACTACTTTATGTTTCCTCGTTGCCCCTACGGCAGTTTACCCTGTGGGCACCGCGCAACCTGCTCTTTTACTTTCTTTTAACTCGTAACCCGTAACCCACCAGATGCCCAAGAGGCCCGCTCAAAACCTGTCGCAAAGTGACAAGCTTTTTGTCAATATGCGACACTTTCCTCCAAGATACGCACTAGTTTAAATAGTGTATATTGCCCGCCGCCTCCAACTCCGCCAGTCCTTTGCCCCTCCAAACCCCCCATTTTAACGCTAAAATTTTCCTAAATTTTCACACTTTGAAACACTTTCAAACACTTATTCGAGCGCAATTCCACCCCTTTTTCTGAGTTTTTCCAAACTTTTCACACTTTGAAACACTTTTCAACACCCCCAACCCCCATTTTTAGCCCAAAAACAAGGGTGACCTCCCACCTGTCAAATTCCTCCACCACCATTTTTGCCCCAAAAACGCATACTTTTGATTGAAACTACACCTCCCCAATTGCCCCATCTTCCCTGTTTTCAACCAATCTAACCCTCAAAAGCTCACCTTGCCTCAATTTTTTTACCCCCGTTTTTTCCACATAAACCATGAAATACCGCTCACTCCGCCCCTTAAAACCCCCATTTTCAACCAGAATCTCACATTCCTGCCCGATAAACTGCTCCCGAAATCCCCGGCCCAACTCTGCCCCCAAATCACGCAATATCTGCGACCGCCGCTTTATAACTCTATTATCCACAAGACCTTGCATCTCTGCCGCCGCCGTCCCGCGACGTGCCGAAAAACCAAAAACATGCATCTTCGCAAACCCAACTTCCCTCGCCAAACCCACCGTCGCCTCAAAATCACCCTCACTCTCACCCGGAAAACCTACTATCACATCCGCCGTTATCGCCACACCGTCCAACCGCGATTTCGCTAACTCCACCGCACGCAAGAACTTAGCAACGCTGTACTGCCGCCTCATCCTTTTTAGTACCGCATCTGAACCCGACTGCAGCGACAGGTGCAGGTGCGGCATAATGTTACGATGTCGGCAGAAACTATCCAGCAATCGCTCCGTCACATCACCAGGCTCCAGCGAACTCAACCTTATCCTCGCAAGACCGCGTATTTTTGCCATTTTATCAAGCAAATCAGCTAATTTGTCATTTTGCTGATTGGCCCACGTCTTTCGTCTGACGCTCTCTTGGCCGTAAGCACCCAGAAATACTCCCGTTACGACAATTTCCTTATGCCCCGCCTTAACAAGCGCTTTCGCCTCTTGCAGGACCGCTCCGGCTGGCTTGCTGTGAACATTCGGACGCGCCTTGGGTATAATACAGTAGCTGCAATAGCCGTCGCAGCCATCTTGAACCTTAAGAAATGCCCTTGTATGGCCCTTAAAGGACGTTAGTTGTGGCAGTTCCAGCGGATTGGCCAGTTCGTTTTTAGGCTTGATTTTAGGCCTGTTTTTTGCTTTAATAGTACCGTGGTCAGTTTGGAGGTTTCGGCGATGAGCCCCGCCAGCTTTGCCGTTCACTATGTGGCCCAAAATAGCTGCTGCGCTCTCTCGTTGCCTGATAAGATGGATGTTCTTGCCTGAACAGCTTAATTCGCCGATTTGCACCGTAGCCAAGCACCCGGAAACGACGATAACTGCATCAGGGCTTAGTTTTTGGGCTCTTCGGATATATTGTCGGCTCTTCGCCGAAGCACTGTGAGTAACACAGCAGGTATTGATTACATGTACGTCGGGCCTCTCGGCAGTTTCGATTTGGTTGAGCCCAAGTTGTTCGAGCAGCTGCCGAATCTGCTGGCCTTCGTATTGATTGACCTTGCAGCCAAGAGTATTTATGGCAAAAGTTTTCATAATTATGGTATAATATGGTATAATCAGTAATTGTTGAAGCTAACTTACAAGATTATTCAAATCAGGTTCTGAGCATAACGGCGAGGGCTTATTATGGCGTTAGAATCCGGCTCGGTTTGGGCAATAGATATAGGTAATAACTCCTTAAAGGCGTTACACTTAAGCAATGTGGGAGGTACTGTTGAGGTAATCGGCTTCGACAGTGTCCAGCACGGCAAAATTCTTACCGGAAGTGGTGTAAAGCCTGCAGAGAGAGATGAGCTGATTGCATTGAGCTTGCGCCGGTTTGTCAAGCAGAACGATTTGAGCAAAGTTGATGTGGTTGTTTCTGTGCCGAGCCACAACAGTTTTGCCCGGTTTGTAAAGTTGCCGCCAGTGGAGCAGAAGCGCATTCCTGAAATCGTTAAGTTTGAAGCCGCTCAGCAGATTCCTTTTGATATCAACGATGTACAGTGGGACTGGCAGTTGATGACAGAGGCAGACAGCCCTGAGAGCAGGGTGGGTATTTTTGCGATTAAGAATGAGGTAGTCAGTTCGGTACTAGAGCATTTTAGCAGGGAGAATGTGACGGTTGGCTATGTTCAGATGGCTCCGATGGCTCTGTATAATTATGCGTTGTACGACCGCAGTGATTTGGTCAAGTCCGACAGTCAAGCCGTTGTCGTTCTGGACATAGGTGCGGAAAACACCGATTTGGTTGTCTGCACAAGATCGGCAGTTTGGCAAAGGTGCGTACCAATGGGGGGTAATGCTTTTACGAAGGCGATAGCGGATACATTTAAGCTCAATTTTGAAAAGGCTGAGAAACTAAAACGCACTGCCCCGATGAGCAAGTATGCCCGGCAGGTGTTCCAAGCGATGAGGCCAGTCTTTACGGATTTAGCCTCTGAAATCCAGAGATCGCTTGGCTTTTACAATAGTTCCAATCCCAACACAAAATTGTCGAGGATAATTGCTTTGGGCGGAGGAACGAAGATGCGCGGCCTGCTCAAATATCTGCAGCAGACGCTGCAGATGCCTGTCGAAAGGCCGGATTCGTTTAAGAGGCTTGCGATGAGTTCAGGTGTCTCAACAGCGAAATTTCATGAGAGTGTCAGCGATTTTGGCATTGTGTATGGTCTTGCTTTACAGGGCTTGGGTTTGGCGAGGATAGAGAGTAACCTGCTGCCTCGCAGTATTGCCCGTTCGATGGCTTGGGCAGCCAAAGCCAATTACTTTAAAGTTGCGGCCGGTTTGCTGTTATTAGTTTCGGTTCTCTCTTTTGCGAGGACGTTTTTTGTTGATCGAGTCAGTTACGCAAGTAGCGGTCAAGTCCGACAAAAAGTCAGCAGTATTATTAGTGTTGCCAAGCAAGCCAGTAGCAAACTGGAAGCGCAAGAAAGTAAAGCATCCAGTTCTGAAGCGGCAATACAGAAAGCATTTGAATCGTTTGAATATCGCAATGTGGTTCCGCTACTGTATCAGACCATATTCTCGGTACTGCCGAACGAAAAAAGCAATCCTGAACAGCGCGAGCTTTATAGGGCTTTTGTTGACGGTGATGTAGAGGCACTTCGGCAAATCCCCCGCGAAGAGCGCAAGCAGGTCTTTGTTACAAGTATGTCAGTTTACTTTACAAGTGATATTGCTAAAGCAGAGTTTGGCGGCGCGGATTTACTAAGAGCGGGTCTTAGAAAGAAAAGATCGCGGAAGGCGGCTGCTGGCGGTATGCCTGGCTTTGGTGGTCCTCCTGGTTACGGTCCTCCTGGTTACGGTGGACCTCCTGGTTACGGTGGACCTCCTGGTTACGGTGGACCTGGCGGTATGCCCGGTATGTCCAGGTATAGTCCGAGGGGGCGTTCCAGGGGAGACGAGACAGATGACTCCGCAAAAGACGAAGGGGAAAAAGCTGGATTTGTGGTAACCATAGTTGGGTACAGTCCTTATAAGAACGTGGGTGAACTGATGGATCCTGCAGGGGTGGAAGGTGATTCGAGTAAATGGGGGGTTGTTACCCGGCTACTGCACCTCAATGATATTATTGACGGCAATAGTCCATTTGAGCTATACAGGAAAGCCGAGGTCCGGCATTTCAAGTTGGAAATAAATGAAGTAGATCTGGAAGCCGGGGTACCCCCAGGGATAGGCGTTGAGCATATCAAACTTGAAAAGGGGAAAAACGTTGACCAAAGGTATGGCGGTGAACAGGTTTTAATCGACCCTATGACAAAAGAGATTATCAGTAAAGTTGCTGAGCTGGACGAATACGGAAAAGAGAAAATCGACAGGTCGGGCAACGCTGTTAATAAAGTTAATGACTATTGGTTCAGGTTGGACGCTAAATTTGTCTGGAAGGATGCGCCAAAGGAGGAAAGCAAGGATACAGGTACAGATGGTTAAAGTTAGGACATTACCGGTTAGTGTTTTTGCAGGCGCTATTTTGCGGGTTTTTGCAAGGTGGGAATTCGAAGAGCAGAGTTCCTGTAAGGCAGTTGTGGTGACGGTATTCCAGCGTGCCGGGACAAAAGAGCCAAAGACAGAGATAGGCGGTTGAGCTAAGATGGATATCTCGGGATTTAAAGAGGTTGTACAGAAGCTAAGTTTTTTTAAGAATTATTCGTCGCTGTTGGTACCGGTTGTAATAGGGTTGGTCGGTGTGCTTCTTTTTATACCTACCCAGTTAATGAGCAGCAGGCTGAGGGAACGGATAGCAAGGGAAAGTATTTCAGTGGGTAGACAAGTCAAGTCCCTGAGCAAAAATACGGTTGCCCGTGACCAATGGCAGGTTGAGCAAGAGTATCAGCAGGCTTACGCGAGAGATGCCAATCAGGCGGCTCTTTTGGTCAAGCAAAGCAGCCAAAGGGAGTTGTTGAGTTATAAGATATTTCCGTCGCCAAAAGATACCTCTACGTTGATTTTCGAGGAATTCGGCAAGCGTTATCGTGAGGCGATCGACGAGCTAATCACCCGTATAAATGCCCGTGATTGTCCGACAGAAAGCGAATTGCAGAGGAATTTGCAAAGCTCATCTGGTTTCAGTCTAAGAGGGGGGAGGGGATTGGTGGGGAGGTTGAGCGAGGTTGACACTACCATAACGGATGTTATTTGCCAGGCGAGGGCGGAATCTGCTTCTGTTTATGCCAAGGCGGCTGATTTGGCTGGCTACGACTTCTGGGCGGAATATGAATATTTTGGGAGGGGCGTGGCAATTGATGATTGTTGGTATTGGCAGTTGGCTTATTGGATCGCCGAAGACGTTATTGATACGATAGGTGCTCTAAATTCCGGCTCGAACAGTGTTTTCACTTCACCGGTCAAACGGCTCTTGGGTTTAAGTTTCGCTGGGGATGTTATGGGGGGTGCTAAGAAAGCGTCCGATACCATGAGACCCGCATACGTTCTTGCGCTCGGAGAAGGGCTTGCAGAGCCCTGTACGGGAAGGTTTACCGATGATGATATTGATGTTGTGCATTTTAATGTAGTTGTTGTGGTTAGCGCGAAGGCGATTTTGCCGTTTATGGAAGAACTGTGCAGTGCCAAGGAACATAAGTTCAGAGGGTATTTCGGAGAGGAAGAAGAGCAGATTTTCAAGCATAATCAGATAACGGTTTTGGAAAGTGATATTGGCCCGGTTAATCGGGAAGATACAACTCATCTTTTGTATCGCTATGGCGAAGATACAGTGGTGGAATTGGATTTGGTTTGTGAATACGTTTTTAACAAGAACGGCTACGATGAAATCAAACCGGAATCGATTAAAAAGACCTCAAAGGCGGCCGGGAAGTAAAAGGAAGAACTAAGAAGATAGAGGCGTATTGGTTGGAAGCAGTTTTGCAGGCACTAATGGTGGTTTAATTTGTCCTGGTGAACGAGGATATAAAACAGGAAAGTTAAAATGGTTAAAAAAGGCGGCAATTTTTTCGAGGAGCACGTTGAAAAGATAGTTTTGGCAGTTGTTGGGCTTGTGTGCATCTGGCTTTTTATCACCTACGTTCTTATTAGTCCTAATTATGTGGAAATCGACAGCAAGAAATTCAGCGCCGGTGATATTGATAATTACATAAGCGAACAGGCTAAGGTTCTGGAGGACAGGCTGAACCGCAAGTCGCACCTCAAGCAGCCATATAAACCACGGGTTGGTGACTTTATTGCTCTGATCGACTCGGCAATTACTGGCGTTGACGTTGGTATCTACCCACCGTCGCCTCCCGATTTGAAGGACGTAGCCAATCCAGGCAAATATCGTATTCCGCTGGTCGGGCAGGTGAACGATGTTGGAGTCGAGCATATCAGGGCAGTGGCTTATGTGCCTACGGAGGAGATTGGCGAGGAGAATTCTTATGACGAGGCTGCACATGAGCCGAATGACATTGATTTTGTAACTGTGGAAGCGAAGTTTGATGTTGCGGGACTATATAAGAGGTTTCGAGAAAGTTTTGCGGGTGAGAATATTCCGGAGGATTGGCGTGACCCGTGCCTTGCCGTCCCGGTTTTTGCGGCTGTGCAGTTGCAAAGACAGGAGTTGCTTTCTGATGGTAGTTGGGGTGATTGGAATGTCGTGCCTCGAGCCAAGATTGACCATCGCAAGAAAACGTTCGAGATTATAGAGGATGTGGCAGAGCTACCGGCGGGCGGGATAAAAGTGCGTTTGCTTCAATTTGATGGTCAGCAAGTGAAGGCGGATCTGTTGCAGCCGGAGCCTTATCAAATCGCATCTGCAAAAGAAGAGTGGTTTCCTCCATCGCTGCATAAGGAATATGTGGAATTTCAAAGAGAGGTAGATGCGCAAGAGAAGCGCGAAGCCAAAGCTGCAGAAAAAGAAGAGCGTGAGGAAGAACGCTCCTCGGAGCGGCGCGCCAGGACAACGAGAACACGGTCACGTCAAGGAGGAATGGGAATGGGTAGTCCTTTTGGAGGAGGAGGTGGAGGTGGACCTCCTGGATACGGCGGGGGCGGTGGTGGTCCAGGTGGCGTGTCTTCAAGGAGGAAAACGACGACGAGAAGAAGGCGTGTCGATCGTGATAGTCAGAAAGAACGTCAGGAAAGAAGTAAAAAAGAGGCTTCGAAGACAACGACGGATGTTTATCAAAAGTTTAAGGAGATTTTAATTACCAGAGAAAAAGATATTGCCAAGATGGATGAGCCGTTGATGTTTTGGGCCCACGATGATACTGTTGAACCAGAAAGCAGCTACCGCTACAGACTTCGGTTAGGTGTTTTCAATCCGATAGCCGGTACGAATCAGTTCAACGAGCAAGATAAATCACTGAGGAACAAGGCTGTATTATGGAGCGGGTTTTCTGACACAACGGAGGCTGTAGATATTCCGGGGCGGTTGTACTTCTTCCCGCGAGAGATACAAGAGGCAAGCGAGATGGTTACAGTGCAGGTGTGCAGGTACGTGTTGGGGTATTGGTACACTAAGGACTTTACCGTGAAACAGGGTGAAGTGATTGGCAAGGCCAGTGAGTACAAAATGACGCAGGAGGAGGAGAAGGAGAGCGTTACGGTGCCCGAGACGGTTGATTACGCTACTGGAGCAGTTTTGGTGGACGTTATGGCGGTAAATGATTGGTCGGGCGGAAAGAATCTGCGTGCCAGGCATTATTTTGATATGCTTTACAGTTTTGATGGGGCGAATATAGAGCACATGCCCATTAAATCGAGGTATTGGGCCGAAGAATTGCTGAGCAGATTTAACGAAATCAAAAGGTCCGAGAAGGAGAAGAAAGAACCGTTGCGGGAATGGGGCACCAGGCCAGGTCTACAGAGGCGTGCCCCAACACCGGGAGAGGGTGGGCCTCCCGGATATGGTCCTCCCGGCTTCGGGCCTCCTGGCTATGGGCCTCCGGGTTACGGGCCACCCGGTTATGGGCCTTCTGGTCGCTAAGGAGAGATGTTTTAAGTAGTTTAAAATATCGATTTAACAGAGCTTAGCCGTAGTTCCGATTCAATTGAGGGGACAGGCTGCTCACAATCGATTGTTATCTCACGCTCCTCGGGTGGTATCAGGTCCATAAAATTGTCGCTAAATTCTGCTGCGACGAAGCTCTTGATCTGAACGTCCTTTGCAATCGCATTTGATTTTAGTCTGAGTTTTAATTGCCTGTCGTTTATTTGAGAGAAGTGTGTGGTGATTTCTACCTTAGGCCAATCGATGTATTTGTCGGGCAGGTAAAAGAACAAATTTTCTGCGATTTTTTTGCCGTTCTTTTCAACTATCATATGTAAGGCGGATTTGTCCGGACAGGTGGGGAAAATGATTGCTTTCGGAAGTTTAGGGGAGGTTGACGTGCTAAATGGGGTAATCGCGACGGGGAATATGACCTGGTCGAGTAGATGTCCGAACAAATCAATCAGTCGACAACTTAGCGTAGCACTTATTGGCTGATTGCTGTCGTTTATCACGGTGACATTGAGTGATTGCAACGGCGGTGCCGAAGTTGTTTGGGCTAGCTCCAATTCCGACGCAAGCGCGATTAAAACCTCTGAAAAAAAACGTCTTGCGTAGTAATAGAGTGCTTTTGGTTTTTTGGAATAGTCCATCGCCGACCAGCTTATTGCAGGGCAGCAGTCGTTGAACTGCCAGAATAATACGCCGTGGTTTCGCACATTGTGTGCCCTCAAATATTCAACGTATGCTTTGATGGCCCGAGCCTGTGTGAGTTGTGATAAATACACGAAGTGTTCAAGGTTTTCAGCGCTGCCGAACAGGTCGCCCACGTAACGGTATAGGCGGCCATTGCCGTCTAATTGATAGTTGTGTTTTTCGATTGGGAAGCTGGCGATGCGCAGCTGTTCAGGGGGACAAAAATTTTTTATGGTCTCCGTGTTTGGCAGTGATTGTAAGCCAAATTCAGTAACGAATCGTGGGATGTTTTGCGGTCGGCACAGGTATTGGCGAACGGGTTGATGGCCCGACCAGACATCCCATTGGTGTGTTGTCAGAGTCTTACCGGTTTTAAATTTGTCTTTTTCACCAAGCGGTGTCGTCGGTATATAGTCGGCATCAGGGTCCAATTCAGCAACCAGCTGTGGCAGAAGCTGGTGGTAAATTGTTTTGCCATGGAACTTTTTGCTCTTACCGAGTTTGCCGGTATGATGCATCAAGTCAATTTCGTTATTGCCACACCATAGCACCATGCACGGGTGATTTCGCAGGTGCCTTATAATCTTAGCTGCTTCCTTTTTTACTTCCTGAAGAAACCACTGTCGGTCGGGATAGTAAGCGCAGGCAAACATGAAATCCTGCCAGACCATTATCCCGAGTTGGTCACAGATCTCGTAAAATTTATTTGCTTCATAGTAGCCGCCGCCCCATACACGGAGCATGTTTATGTTAGACATGGCTGCTGCGCGGAGCAGCTCTTGATAATCACCGGTGGTGACGGAGCCCGCAAATATTGAGGCTGGCACCCAATTTGCTCCTTTGGCGAATACAGGTTGGTTGTTTATTTCAAATTGAAACTTTTCGCCGTGTTCATCCGGCAAGCGATTGAGTTTAACGATTCTTATGCCGATTTTTTTTTGTGTTTGGTCTATAATTTCATCGCCGCTTCGCAGTTGGAGCACGAACTTGTAGAGATTCTGCGGGCCATAGCCGCTTGGCCACCAAAGAAATGGGTTCTCAATGCGAATTACGGTGGATTGAGATTCTTCGCCGGGCTTAAAGATTAAGTTGTGCTCAATTGCTTGCCCTGCACAGGATAAATTTAGCCTGCAAAGGACTTCTTCTTTTGTAACTTTGTCCAGCTTTAGCGCGATTTTGAGGTCGGCATAGCGTTGGTTGCAGTCCACTGTTCGGATATGCAAATCGGTGATTCCGGCTTTCTTAGTGCCCTCGAGGCGAACGGCCCGCCAGATTCCGCAGCCGGGCAGTGCAGGGCAGAAGTCCCAACCGAATTGGTACTGCGCCTTTCTCACGTAGACGCGATATGGATTTCTGAGGTCTGTTTCGGCAAACGAGGTGTATCGATTCATTAGCTTTTCGGCGTATTGGATTGCGGACTCGAATTTGACCAGTAGCGTATTCCTTCGTGGTTTCAAGAACGGTGTTATGTCGAACCGAAATGGAATAAACATGTTATTTGTTTTGCCGATAAGTTTGTTATTGAGCCAAATACTGGTTATTGTGTCCAGGCCGTCGAAAACCAGTTCGACTCGGTCGCAGTTGAGCAGCTCAGCTGGGGCATCAAAAACTTTTTTGTATATCCACGGTGTTTCGCTGACCCAGGAGAATTTTTCTGGGTTGGTATCAATGTCAGTCTGATTTATTTGACCGGCCGCGATTAAGCTGTTAAAGATAGAGGCGGGGACGGACGTTTGCAGCCAGCCGGATGGGTCCAGGTCGCGCATTCGGCGGGCCGAGAGCGGATATTGCTTGAATTCCCATTTTCCAGTCAGGTCCAAACATATTTTCGGCATTAAAAGTTACTCCATTTTAGCCAAGCAGGCGTCGCTAATATAATTTGCATCAAAATAGCTTACAATGAAATTTATCTTTAACTTTAGATTCGCGCGTGTAGTGGATAGCGAATGTATGTCAAAAGAGGAAATAAGCGGTCGGGATGAGGTTTAACTGCGTTAGCTGTTTTTGGATTCGGCTGGGGCTTTTTGTGCGGCGGTTATTTTAGGTGGTCTCTGAATCTTCTCATCCAGCCATCACCGGCTGTATTGAATTCCTCCTCCGGCGGTACCAAGTCAAGGTTATAGTTTCGATGCCACTTAAGCTTCCACAGCCCCTTCAGGCCCACTGACTTGACAGAATAGTCCATAAAAACCCAGTTTACGTAGCCATCGTGGCGGTTCAGGCATACGCGTACCATGTGGCCATAATTGCCAGAGGGTCCCCATGGCTCGCCATCACATGACGGAACTGGGTCTTGTACCTCCGGCCAGCAATCAATCCACTGTTCGTCACCAAGCAGAGGTATCTCAGATGCGCCCGTGATGGTAAAAGTCCTCCAGTTGTTTTTCGCTACGTTATGCCCCTGGAATTCTGGTGCGTCGGCCGGTGGGTTGCAAATCCAGGCGTTCATTCCGTAACTGCCGTAATCACCCCCCGTCACGGCTGGCCACCAACTCGAGGGCTTCCCAAACTCGCCTGGAAATGTGCCCCAGCCCACAAGCGCGCCCAATTGTCCTGTGTAATATCCTGGTCGTACTTCGGAGCCGGGCTTTATGGCCCTTGGGCAGCAGCGCAACTGGTGTTCGTTACCGTAGTACGGCCGCAGGGCTTCCATCCAATAATCAGTGTGTTTCACCTGCAGACCACTCGCGCTGTTCTGCCACCAACCTCTGGGGGCAGAACCTTCCCAATCACTGGTATACATAGAATAGCAGGTGCCCCACTGTTTCAGGTTGGACTGGCCGAGAACATTCTGTGCCTGCCTCCTTGTTCGCATCAGTGCCGGCAGTAATATTGACACAAGAAGTGCAATAATGGACATCACCACCAGCAGTTCCGGCAAGGAAAAACCTTTTCTCCTGCTCATCCTTTACTCCTATGTTCCGTGTAGACAGCTCTTTATGGGATGTCTCACGCCGGACCTTCCATTTCCCGATTTTCCCTCATTTTTTTCATTTTATCGGTAACCGGGATTTCTGTCAAGCGTTTTATCAATAAAAAAATGGTTTTTTTTAGGACGATTCGGCCGGGGATTGACAGAGGGGGTGGAGAGAAAGTTAAAAGTGAGAAGGCAGAAGGAATTGGACCGTTGATTTTGGGTGAAAAATGGGGGTGGGGAATTTGACAGGTGCGGGGTCACCCTTGATTTTAGGTTAAAAAGCGCGGTTGGGAGTCTGGAAACGTTCGACAAAGTGTTTCAAAGTGTGAAAAGTTTGGAAAAACTCAGAAAAA
>CAZENQ010000021.1:0-40753 GCA_964513655.1 uncultured Pirellulales bacterium
AATCTGAAATCTGAGATTTGTGATTTGAAATCCCGCTTGCGGCTCACCCCCGGCCCCCGGATCCAGACCCATCCTTACTCCTTACTTCTTACTCCTTACTCCTTTTTTTGTTGTAATTTTTCACACTTTGAAACACTTTCAAACACTTATTCCAGCGCAATTCCACCCCTTTTTCTGAGTTTTTCCAAACTTTTCACACTTTGAAACACTTTGTCGAACGTTTCCAAATTCCCAATCCCGTTTTTTAACCGAAAAACAAGGGTGGTGGCGGCGTAAATCCACTAATCCCCTGTTAATCTGGGTAACCCACACAACTTAGGAACCCTCAAATCCGCCCCAATCACCCCACGGCCGAATCCTTCGCCTTCACCTTTTCCGCCTGTTTTTTCTTAAACTCCGCTAACTTCTCAGCTAACCTATCATCCGACAGTGCAAGGATTTGCGCCGCTAACACCGCCGCGTTCTTCGCCCCTGCCTTGCCTATCGCCACCGTCGCCACCGGCACCCCTGGCGGCATCTGTACCGTACTCAAAAATGCATCTATCCCCTCCAAACCGCTGCTCGATACCAGCGGTACACCTATAACCGGCAGCGTCGTCTGCGCCGCCAACGCTCCTGCCAAATGGGCCGCCATACCCGCCGCAGCAATTATTACCTTAATCCCTTGCCCGGCCGCCCCTTGCGCAAATTCTGCCGCCACCTCCGGCGTCCGATGAGCCGAGATTATCCGCACCGCTGGCTCTATACCAAAATCACGAAGCTGCTCAATACAGCTCTGCATGACCGGCATATCACTATCGGAGCCCATCACCACCGCAACACCGTTTTTCTTCTCAGATACCATTTGTTTTTCTCATCCAACGGTTTACAATATTTCTAAGTTCTTTAACAATAAGCTAATAGTAATGTCCAAACATCACGATTGCAAGCAATAGGTGGGAAAATGCAAACAAGAAAACCTATTGTCGCAGGTCAGTTTTATCCCGGCCGACCCGATTCCTGCATCAATGGAATCAATGAATGCCTCCAGCAGGAAAAACCAACCCAGACGCTGCCGGAAACAATAGTCGCCGGCATCGTCCCGCACGCAGGCTGGGCCTTCAGCGGGGCCCTGGCGGCTCTGGTCTTCTCGGCCGTAAAGCAGCAGAACACGCACGTCGATACCTTCTGTCTGTTTGGAGCAGCCCACGGCTACTATGGCCAACCTCCGGCTGTCTATGACAAAGGTGGCTGGATGACGCCCTTAGGTGAAGTCGCCGTTGATGAGGATTTGGCAGAGGCAGTTCTGAAAAGCGGCACGGCCGTAAGTGACCTATATGCCCATGGTTCCGAGCACAGTATTGAGGTGCAGGTCCCGTTCATACAGCATCTGTTTGCCGACGCAAAGATACTGCCTGTTCTTGTACCGCCAACTGATGAGGCGGTGCCGCTGGGTGAAGCTGTGGGCGAGATTATTAATGCGGACAGCCAAAAAAAGGTTGTCTGCATCGGCTCGACCGATTTGACGCATTACGGCCCGCGATACGGGTTTGCACCGATGGGGGCAGGAGCGGATGGGCTGAAATGGGCGCACGATGTTAACGATGGGCAGTTCATAGACTTAGCCGTAAAGCTCGAGGCGGAAGGTCTGCTCACAAACGCCGCTGAGAACCAAAATGCGTGCGGTGCAGGGGCAGCGGCCGGGGCGATCGCTGCCGCGAGAAAATTGGGCAGAACAAAGGGTGTGGTGCTTGCACAGACCAACAGCAATGAGGTGATGGTGAAAAAAATGGGCACTTCAAGCTCGGACAGCGTCGGGTACGCGGCTATAGTTTTTTAGGGTTTTTTTGTGTTGGTGGGGGTTGATTTTTGGGTTAAAAACGGGGTTTGAAAGTTTGACAGGTGCTGGGTCACCTTTGATATTGGGCTAAAAATGGGCGTTGGTGGTGTTGGAAAGTGTTTCAAAGTGTGAAAAGTTTGGAAAAACTCAGAAAAAGTGGTGGAATTGCGCTCGAATAAGTGTTTGAAAGTGTTTCAAAGTGTGAAAATTTAGGAAAATTTTAGCGTTAAAATGGGGGGTTTGGAGGGGCAAAGGAGTGGCGGAGTTGGAGGCGCCGGGCAATATACACTATTTAAACTAGTGTATATCTTGGAGGAAAGCGTCGCAAATTGACAAATTTGTTGTCGTTTTGCGACAGATTTTGAGCGGCGCTCTTGGGCATCTGGCGGGTTGCGGGCCGCGGATAGCGGATAGACTGGGTCGGGAGTTAACCACGAATGAACACGAATTTTCACGAAGAGGTTTTGGCTTCATGGGCCTGGCTGTGGCCAGCCTTTTTTATCCAAACTCGCAGCCGTACTCCAAGCCAGCTTGTGTGTTCGGCCTGCGGAGTTTGTCTAAGTTGCCGACAAGTCGGCGTTGTGAAGCCAAAGAAACGCCTTTTCCTGTTAGAGGATTTACACGAATTAGTTTTGAGAGGCCGGGCGCGGACGCAAGCCTTGCATCTGCAGCCCTTCGGCAGGCTCAGGACAGGCAAGATTACGCGCTCAAAAGGGCTTTAAGACAAGGAAAAAAGGGGGAAATGGGCTGATTGTGGGTGCGGGGGTATGAATGGGGGTTTTTTCTTGACATCTTCGGTCAAGAGGATATACTGGTGTAGGTTCAGGAGGAATTGATAAAAGGCGTTTCTTTGAATCGCAGCCATTCCCCCACGGAAAAGCGGTATTTAGATTGCGCCGGGCGGCGGCCGGGCGAGAAACGGAGGTAGATATGGATGCGCAAAGAGGGCTAAAAACGGCCGGGGTAATGGTGGTTTTTGGGGTGGTTGTGGTGTGTTTGGCCGTGGTGGGCACGGCTGTGGGAGAAACCATCTACGTTGATGGCAGCGCCAGCGGGAGCAATAACGGCTCATCGTGGACGAATGCGTACAATTACCTGCGGGATGCGCTGGCAGATGCCAATTCACTTAGTGTGCCGGTCGAGATATGGGTGGCTGCGGGGACTTATACGCCGGATGTGAACAGTGCCGTTCCGGGCGGCAGCGGCGACCGAAATGCCACGTTTCAGCTAATTAATGGCGTCGCCATTTACGGCGGATTTCCGGTGGGTGGAGGCATATGGGAAGACAGAGATCCAAATTTTTACGAGACCGTCCTTAGCGGGGACCTGGCCGGCGATGACGACCTTGTTATCGAGCCCGGTACGGGTGGGGGTATCCCCGGCGAAAACTGCGCCGAAGCCGGTCCCATCAACAGGGGTGAAACTTATTTCAATACCATGGGCTCGACGACCGACGGACCCAGTGACTGCGGAACGTACAATGACATCTGGTATGTTTACACAGCAGAATACACTGGACACTATAGAGTAAGGTCGATGGGCATAAGCGAGCCTTACTCTCCCGGTCTTTCAGTGTACGAAGGCGCCACATGCCCCCCGACGGTCCTGCTGGCCTGCGGAACGACCCGCGTCTCATTCACTGTCACTGAAGGTACCGATTATCTAATTCGGGTCGGTGGGCAGTTTTCTTATTCGGAGGGGGCTGGAACAATTACCATAACCAGAGACATGTTGGGCGATAACAGCTACCACGTAGTGACAGGTTCTGGAACGGACGCCAACGCTATCCTTGACGGCTTGACGATTACTAGCGGCATCTCGGCAGGCGATGGCGGCGGGATGTACAACGATGACGGCAGCCCAACGGTGGCCAACTGCACGTTCAACGGAAACTCGGCAGACAGGAACGGTGGCGGGATGTATAACGACAACAGTAACCCAACGATTACCAACTGCACGTTCAGCGGAAACTCGGCTGTTAGAAACGATGGGGGCGGAATATTCGGCGGCGGGACGATTACGAACTGCACCTTTAGTGAAAACTCCGCTCGTTCCTGGGGAGGCGGGATAAGAGGCGGCGGGACGGTTACGAACTGCACGTTCATCGGCAACTCGGCGTACTCTGGCGGCGGCGGTTTCTGCAACTGGTACACCAGCCCGACAGTGATTAACTGTACGTTCATCGGCAACTCGGCGTACTCTGGCGGCGGGATGCAAAACTACCTTAGCAGCCCGACGGCCAGCCCGACGGTCACAAACTGCACGTTCATCGGCAACTCGGCAAACAAGGACGGCGGCGGGATGCAAAACAACCGTAGCAGCCCGACGGTCACGAACTGCACGTTCATCGGCAACTCGGCAAACGATGGCAGCGAGGGACGCACAACGATGGCGGCGGGACGTACAATGATGACTGCAGGCCAAGGCTGACCAATTGCACGTTCAGCGGCAACTCGGCAGGCAAGGACTATGGCGGCGGGATCTTCGGCTACAACTCCAGCAAGGCGACGTTGACCAACTGCATATTCTGGGGCAATGAGGCCGGCGGCTGGCTGGTCGAAGAAAAACAGATATACGACGATTCTTGGAGCAGTACGGGGATATACTACACTTGCGTGGAGGGCTGGACCGGTGCACTTGGCGGCGCGGGCAACATTGGTGGCGACCCACTGTTTGTGGATGCCGACGGGCCGGATGATAATGTCGGGACGGAAGACGATAATTTGCGGCTGTCGGCGGGTTCTGCCTGTATCGATGCCGGCATTAACGCGTTCGTGCCGCCTGATACCCCTGACCTTGACGGCGACGGCAACACGGCCGAGCCCATACCGTTGGACCTGGACTATGGCCAACGCTTCGTGGATGACCCGTGCACCGTTGATACCGGGCTGCCGGACCCGCCTGATTACCTCGAAGTGGTTGATATGGGCGCGTATGAGTATGGTTCGACCGGCATCGTCGAGGTCGAAGTTGATATGGATGAATTTTGGATGTATCAGAGTATGCCGGGGAAGACGGGTTCTACCTTGACGGCGGGTGTTTCGGTTACAGATGACCCTATGAGTAATACCACCTACAGTTATGAGTGGGAGATTGTACTGCCGGGGGATGTCAGCTTAGCGCCGGTGACGGTGGACGGAGGCGGAGCAAGTGACGGATACTGGACGTTCGCAGCGCGGGGCTGTGATGAGCCGGGAGGCTTATCTGACTCGGGGCAAACGTTTACGGTCAGGGTAACGGTTACAGGGGATGATTACGGCAATACGGGCGTAGCTCAGGCGGAGTTCGGGATATCTCTTTTAGGCGATGTCAATAATGACGGCATAATAAATGTGGCGGACCGTTCGATAGCGAACGCTTTCTGGCGGCTGGGCTCGGTCGGGTCTTATACCTTGCGAGATTGCGATGTGAACAGCGACGGCATAATAAATGTGGCGGACAGGTCGATTGCGAACGCGGTATGGCGAGGCTTATTCGGGCAGAACTCGGTAAGCAGTCCGTGCCCATTACGCTGATTTCAAATTACACATCTCAAATTTCAGATTGGGGAAGTTGCGGGTTGCGAGTTACGTGTTGCGGGTTAGGGATTGGAAGGAAAATCAAAGATTAAAACGCAAAGAGCAAAATTACAGGGCAAAATGCAAAAATGGATTCCCGCTTTCCGTTCCGGGCTCTCCGCTTCGCTACGTGTCGCGGGAATGACAGGACGATGGGTGGGGTCAGTAGAACCGGCGCTGTGAGCGGAAAATGAGGATTTGCGGAGGAATTTGCGATTTTTTTGAAAAAAGGTGTAACAAAGGGGCCGGTATGTGGACTTGTAGGGTGGAGCATAAAAATAGATAAAAATGCGGTGTGCGGGTTGTCCGGTGCCGCCACGAGGTACTTATCATGCATTTTGGCAGGAGCAGGAAAATGGCGCAGCGAATCGGGGTCATTTTGGCGGCGATGGCGGCGGTATGTATTTGCGGGATGGCACATGCCGGGCCAGTTGACGTCAACAACTTTAGTTTTGAGTTTGACGGCGAGGGCGAGCAGATTGAGGGCCACAGAATAGCGGGATGGGGAGTGGGATTAATGGGCTGGACCAACGAAGGGGACTGGATAGGCGCGGACGTGGCGTGCTGCAACGCCGTCAGTACACCGCTGCACTGTCAGGCCTGGCCCGCTACCGACGGCATTGCATATTGTTATATTCAGAACAGGGGGATAAATATCTATCAGGTTCTTGAGCACAGTATCGGTCCGCACCTGCGATACGCGCTTGTGTTCGACGGGATGGGCTGGGATTATGATGTTAATGCGTCGATGTTTTACGTTGTAGATGAGGGCGAAGTCAGTCATGTCGAACTGATTAGCGAGACGTACCTTCTGCGGCCGAGCCCTGAAATAAAGGAGGGGCCCTGTGCAAACCCACTGGGCAGCGAGCCGAACTGGAACTGGACCCGCGACCTTATGGTTGCATTTACCACAGGAGGCGATGGAGACTATATCGGAAAGCGGCTGGGTATCAGGTTCGGGTCTTTGGATACTGATAACAGGTATATCTTCATCGACAATGTTCGGATGGATTGTGTCTGGAGTACGTACGCGTGGGACCCCCGGCCGGGTGATGGTGAAGCAGGTTTGCGGGGCAACGTGACGCTGAACTGGAAGGGGGGTACGCATACCCAAGGTACAGCGGGGCACCAGGTGTACTTCGGTACAAGTTTTGCGGAGGTTGAGGATGCGAATACATCTACGGCGGGCGTATATCGGGGTGCGCGTGACGTTAACAACTATCCTGTTGCGGAGCAACTTGATTTTGGCAGGACTTACTACTGGCGGGTTGATGAGGTAAATGACGCCTATACTTCGAGCTGGCAGCCGGGAGATATGCCTCCGGCGGGCCCATGGAGAGGGGATGTTTGGAGCTTTACCGTCAGGTACGCGGGGGATTTTGTGTATCCGGACGGTGTGAACTTTATAGATTATTCTTTTTTCGCGGAGCACTGGGGAGAGACTGATTACGGGGACGTTAACGGGGTGGAGCTCAGCGGTGACGGGAGGGTGAACTGGGAAGATTTTGGTTTGTTTGCCGGGTGGTGGATGGAGAGGGGTTGCGGGGGGTGCGGGGGAGCGGACTTTACAGGTGAAGGGGACGTTGACTATCTGGACCTTGGTTTGTTGGCCGGGTACTGGTTGGAGAGCGAGTACGGCGATTGCGGCGGGGCTGAGCTTACGGGCGATGGTGCGGTTGGGGTGGATGATTTGGGGCGGTTCAGCGAGAGCTGGTTAGCGGGGATTTGAGAGTGTTTGGGAGGTTAGTATGGGGGAATACAGCCAACGGTCGGATTCGAACCGACAACCACTGGTTTACAAAACCAGAGCTCTACCGTTGAGCTACGTTGGCGTTTATACAAATGATAGTAAAAATCCGGTCTGCGGTCAATTATCTGAATCAAAGGTTGTTGGACAGATAGGCCGGCACGGCCGGACCCAGAGTTATTTTTCTCTGTAGTAATCTACGCCGAGGACATCGAGGCGTTTGTAGTGGCTCTGCAGTCTGCTGGAGAAATCGTCCCAGTTTCGCAGTTCCTTGGGCGACCAAAGCGTTTCGGCGAGGGCAGTCAGCCGGGGGTAGGCGCGCGAATCGATTTCTTCCTGCGGGGCAACCTCGGTCCAGACGTTGCCCTCGCCGCCGAGGATGTGGCGCTGCTGCTGTGCAGTCAGGCCCTCGGGGAGCGGCTCAAAGGTATAGACTTTCTCTGTTGGCAGGACGCTCATCCAGTAGGGAAAGGAAGCGGCCTGCTCTTTGGAGTGCGGATAGTCGAAATAGCAGTGGGTGGTGGGAGATGCGACGACATCATGTCCTTGTTTTGCGGCCGCGACAGCGCCTTTCATTCCGCGCCAGGACTGAACGGTGGCCTGGGGGGCGAGGCCGCCCTCTAAAATTTCGTCCCAGCCGATGAGGCGTCGGTTTTTGCTGAGCAGAACCTTCTCAATGCGCTTGACGAAATAACTTTGGAGCTCGTGCTCGTCTTTTAGGCCTTCGGTCTTGATTCTTTCCTGACATTTCGGGCATTCCTTCCAGCGTTTCTTGGGACACTCGTCGCCGCCGATATGGATATAGGGGGACGGAAACAGCTCGACCACCTCGCTCAAGACGTCCTCGAGGAACTCAAAAGTTTTCTCATTGCCGGCGCAGTAAACGTCCTCGGAGATACCCATGGTATTTTGAACCTTGAACGGTCCGCCTGTGCAGGATAATTCCGGATAGGCAACCAACGCACTGGAAGAATGGCCGGGCATCTCGATTTCGGGAACTACTATAACGTAGCGGCTCCTGGCATAGTCCACGATGTCCTTGATATCGTCCTGGGTGTAATAGCCTCCGTAAATCTCGTCGGTCTGGGGGGGCGGGTCATCCCAGGACCTGAGGTGGCCGGGGCCGGTATTGCGCCAGGCGCTGATTTCGGTGAGCCTGGGGTACTTTTTGATTTGGACTCGCCAGCCCGGGTCATCGGTAAGGTGCCAGTGAAAGCGGTTCATCTTGTGGTAGGCGAGCAGGTCGATGTAGCGCTTTACGAAAGGCACGCTCATAAACTGCCGACAGCAATCCAGCAATGACCCGCGCCAGGCGAAGCGGGGTTTATCTGTGATATCGACGCATGGAATCGTCCAATCAACGCCCAGGACTTTTTTTCTGGTTTCAATCTGCGGCGGCAGGAGCTGTCGAAGCGTCTGGACTCCGTAGAAAAGGCCGGGCGGCTGCGGCGCGCGGATGGTAACAAAATCCGGTTTGACGACCAACTTGTACTCTTCGGGGCCGAGCCCAGTTTTTTTAATTCTTGTAGTGAGAATGATTGGGCCTGTGCCCCGTTCAGGGCCTCTGGGCCCCAGCGGCAGTACCGGCAGAGACAGGCCGGTGGGGGGCCTGAGTCGGTCGGCGAGGTATTTTGCAACTGCTTTTATCTCGGCGGCGTCGGGGCCGGCGTCTTCGTAGTATATAGCGCTTTTTGGCTTCAGTGTGAAGTGACCGTTGGTCAGTTTTGCTTGCATAGGTTTTGGAATGACGGTGATTTTAGCCTGCTCGGCTGCCCTCGGCACGGTGGCGCAACCAGTTACTGCCAGAAGGCTAATTATCGTGACAGTCAGCACGAAGCTTTTTGTTTGCTTTTTCATTTTGTGCTCCTTTTTAAAAATTTTTTTAGCTGCGCCGGCAGTAATTTGCTGGCGAAGCGCCGGCTATATTGCTCACAGGTTTTGCGACGGGAGTCAGACTTCGACTGCCATTTCATTTATCTGGGCATAGGTAAAGACGGGCCCATCGGTGCAGACGTACTTGCCGCCTATGTAGCAGTGGCCGCATTTGCCCACGCCGCACTTCATATGCCGCTCAAGCGTGGTGATAATATCCTGCTGGGCCCAGTCGGCGTCAAGCAGCTCTTTGATTGTGAAGTGAATCATAATTGGCGGGCCGCAGACGAAGGCCTTCGCTTTTGACTGATTCTTGATTTTATCAATCAGGGTTGTTACGACACCGACATTGCCTGTCCAGCCCTCCTGATGCTTATCGATGGTGGTAAAGACGTCAAAACTGTTTTGCTGGCCCCATTCGTCTAATTCGGACGCGAAGACGATATCCTCTTTTGTTCTGGCGCCGTAGAGAGTAGTTGCCCGGCCGTAGTCATCTTTGTTGTCCATGACGTAGTTTATTGCTGACCTTAGCGGTGCGAGTCCTATGCCGCCGGCGATGAAGATGAGGTCCTGACCGCGGAGCTCTTCGATGGGAAAAGAGTTTCCGTAAGGCCCTCTTATGCCCACCTCGTCGCCTTTTTTCAAACCTGCCAGCGCCCCGGTGACGAGACCGACATCGCGAACACACAACTCGAAAGAGCCTTTCTGAGAGGGGCTTGAACAGATTGAAATCGGCGCCTCGCCCGCTCCGAGGACGGAGACCTGCACAAACTGTCCGGGTCTGTAGTCGTTTTCGGCGCTGCTGTTACCCTTGCTTTTGTTCTTGAAGCGGAGCCTGTAAAGCCGGGTGTCGTACGTCAAGTTCCGTACGTTTTCTATTATGGCCGCTCGGGGAATAAATAAGTTGGTGTTGAACACTTTAACCTGCCCTTTCTATTTTGATGATGTTCTCAAGCCAATTGACATTTCCGACGCACGCGAGGCTGCAGCGTCCGCAGCCGACACAGCCGCTGGTGCCAAATTCGTCTATCTGCTGCACAAGTTTATGTTGATACTTGCGTTTTATCATTTCGGCGCTCGTTCTTACGGGGTTGTTGCCGCCGGCCATTCTTGTGATACTTGAAAAGTAACACGCGTCCCACTGTCTGCTGCGGCGATTTTCACCCAGCGGAGTTGTTTGGTCTTTGACAGAGTAGCATGAACAGGTCGGGCACAAAAACAGACAAAGACCGCAGTTCTGACACCGCTCGCCAATATCCTCCCAAAGGTCCTCGCTGACATTTTCCTGCTTGAGGTTGTTATAAACCTTTTGCAGGTCGAATTTCGGGGCGGTTTTTTTGGCCTGTTCAAGGAGCTGCCTGACGTCAATTTCAGCAGGCGGGCCGAAGAGGTCCTTGTATTTTTCAAATAGCTGCAGGCCCTTTTCAGAGCCGATTTGAACTGCGTAGCCATCGACCGAGGTTAGAAGCTGGATGTCGAAGCCATCCTGCAATACCGGTCCGGTTTCTGTGGATGTGCAGAAGCACTGGTCGTTCAACTCAGAACAGGCAACCGAGATGAGCACGGACTTTTGTCTCTTGGACAGGTAGTAATTGTCCTCGAAGTTGCGCTCGTAGAATTTGTCCAGCAGCTGGATACCGTTAACGTCGCAGGCTCTTACGCCGAACAGGACTATTTCTTCTTCGTCGTTGGCAGGCTCAATGCTGTCGTGAGAAGTGCCGGAGAAGGTGAACATGCATTCGTACTGTGGGAAGAAAAACTCTTTCGGGGATGTCGTTGTATTATCATAGTCGAAACAAATCTGAGCTGGGTCGGTTACGGGGAGGAAGTTGACATCCTCAAGGTCGTCGTTTCGAACCGGCGCTATTAATGTTTTTTCTTTGCATATCTGTTTGAGGAGCCGAGACAGATTGTCCTTTGTAATGGAGGCGTTTTTAATTTCTATCTTTGATGTAACAGGCATATTATTTTCCTTAGAGTTAATTTACCTTTTCCAGTCTTGCCGCACAGGCTTTGTACTCGCCCGTGCGGGCGATGGGACAAAAAGCATCGTTGGTCAGCAGATTTGCAGGGGCCTCAACATAGTGGAACGGCATCCACATAACACCTTCTTTGACCCTGTCGGAGACCCTTGCCTTTACCGTCAACTTGCCTCTGCGGGTTGAGACTTTGCAGTCGTCCATGTCCCTGATGCCGAGTTTGTCACCGTCGTTTTTGTTGACTTCCACGAACATAAACGGGAACTCACGGTCGAGCAGGTGTGTCCTGCGGCTCATAGTGCCAACGTTATAATGGAACCTCATCCTGCCGGTACTTAGTATGAATGGGTATTGGTCGTCCGGGACCTCTGCAGGGGGCTTGTGTTCGATGCCGTGGAACTTTCCAAGCCCACGTGTGAACTTGCCCTTATGCAGATATTTTGTTCCGGGGTGATTCTTATCCAGGCACGGCCACTGAAGGCCGACCTTGCGGCACCTGTCATGGCTGATGCCGCCGTAAATCGGCGCCAGGGAGGCTATCTCGTCCATAACCTCAGCGGTACTTGCATAGTTAAACGGATAACCCATCCTTGTGGCTACTTCACATACTATCTGCCAGTCAGGTCTGCTGTTACCTATAGGTTCAATGGCCTTGTTTATAAGCTGGACCCTGCGTTCTGAATTGGTGAAGGTGCCGCTCTTTTCTGCGAAACTGGCTCCGGGCAGGACGACGTCGGCCATCTTGGCGGTCGGTGACATATAAATTTCGTGAACAACGAGAAATTCCAACTTCTCCAGAGATTCGCGGACTTCTGTGATATTGGGGTCACTGGTCAGCGGGTCTTCGCCGATGATGTACAGGCCTTTTATTTTTCCTGCTTTGGCCTGAATGACCTGGTCTGTTGTGGTAAGGCCCGGCTTGGGGCTTAGTTTTACGGCCCAGGCCTTTTCAAATTTTTCCTGGATGGCGGGGTTGTCAACTTTCTGATAGCCGACGTAGAAATTTGGCAGGGCGGCCATGTCACAGGCCCCCTGGACATTGTTCTGGCCCCGAAGCGGGTTTACTCCGCCCGACTCGACGCCGACGTTTCCCGTCAGCATCGCGAGGTTCGCCACGCTCATTACGTTCTCGGTGCCGACCGTGTGCTCGGTTATGCCGAGTGTATAAAGAGTCGAAGCCGGCTTCGTTTTGGCATAGAGTCTGGCCGCCTTGACCATTAGCTCTGCATCCACTCCGACTATGGGAGCGGTGTATTTGGGAGTGTATTTTTCCACGACCTTTTTGAGTTCCTCGAATCCTTCTGTTCGGGTCTTGACGTACTCTTTGGCTTCGAGCCCTTCTGAGATGATTACGTTCATCAGGCAGTTCAGCAGGGCGATGTCGGTTCCGGGATAGTGCTGGATGTGGATGTCGGCGTATTTTGCTGTATCTATTTTTCGCGGGTCACAGACGATAAGCTTCGCGTCTTTGTCTTTTGCAGTGCGAACACGCCAGCCAATCAAAGGGTGTGCCTCAGGCGTATTTGAGCCTATTGCGAATATGCACGCTGCGTCTTTTATCTCGTCAATTGAATTTGTCATTGCTCCGGAGCCGAATGCACGGACAAGTCCAGCCACGGTGGGGGAGTGACAGGTTCTTGCGCAGTGGTCGACGTTGTTTGTACCAAAGACGGCTCGTGCAAGCTTTTGGGCGAGGTAATTCAGCTCGTTGGTACAGCGGGCCGAACCCCAAACTCCAAGGCTGTCGGGGCCATACTTTTGCTTAAGTTCACTGAATCTGTTTGCTACCAGGTCAAGGGCTTCGTCCCAGCCGGCCTCGGTGAACTTGCCGTTCTTTTTGAGCAGAGGCTCTTTTATTCTGTCGGCTGCTATCACGCCTTCCCAGGCGGTCGTGCCTTTTACGCAGAGCCTGCCCTGCGAGACGGGGTGGGTTTTGCTGGGAGCTACACCCACCAGCTCACCGTCTTTGACCTTCAGGTAGAGTCCGCATCCGGTGCCGCAGTATGGACACGTCGTTGGTATGTACTTCAAATTCATTATTTTCCTCAATTTTGCTGAGTTATTGTTTGCATTCAATCAAACTTGTCAATTCGTTCTTGGCCTGTCGCAGTTGATTTACAAGTTCACCGCCGACCTCAAAGGCAGGTTCACTGCGTAAATCCGCCTCCTGCACTGCCGGTATGTAATTTATATTGGCTAAAACCGGCATGGTCAACTGGGATTTTATTGTCTGAGTTTGCACCGTATCCGTAATTTTGTTTGCTATTGCCGCGACGGTTTTTATTCCCAGCTGTTGGCCCATTTTTGCGATGTTGTTAGCGGTTTCAATGCTTCTTCGGCCGGGCTCGGCAATGACAACCAAAGCGTCGATTCCCTGAATACTGGCTCTTCCCATAAACTCCACGCCCGCCGCCAGGTCCACGAGGACCAATTCCTGCCTTTGCAGTATTGTATGGGTAAGCAGGGCCTTCAGGAAGGCCCCTTCGGGGCAGGCACAGCCGGCACCGGCCTGGGTAATACCCCCTAAAATAAGTAATTTTACGCCGTTGAGTTTAACCTGGTATTTCTCGGGTAAATCACTCACCTCGGGATTTAACTTGAAGTATGCTCCCACTGCCTCCCTGGTTGTGCCGGTGCGTTCGGCGATTAGCTGCTTCATTTTTATAAGTGGCTCGCCGGTTTTGGACGAGTCTATTCCGAAGGCCAAGGCAAGGTTGGTATTCGGGTCGGCATCGATGGCCAGGACATCAAGACCATCCTCGGCAAAGAGCTGGGCCCAGACCGCACAGACCGTGGTCTTACCTACGCCGCCTTTACCACCAATTGCTATTTTTGCACCCATTTCGAATGAGACGCTTAAGTAAAATCGATTATTTTGCAGTTATTGATTATAGCGTTCGGTTTTCTGTTATCAACGAAAAGTAACGGCGCAGAATGGGAAGGTTCTAACCAGCTTGCTCAGCAGCTTCGACCAATGTTTTGATGGTAAGGTTGGCGGCTGCCCAGAGCGCATCAAGCACCAGCTGAGATGCCGCGATCTGGTCGAAGAGAATTGACGCTCTGGCAGGGAATTGGTCATCACCCCGCCATATCACTATTGTTAGAGCGACTCGCGGCAAAATGTACAGTTCAATAGCGGCATCGCCGAATTTGTATTTTTTGGCACCGAACCGGTCTATAAACCCATAAAGCTGTTCGGGATTTTGGCCGAAGGTTTTTTCCAATTTATCGGTGTTGAGCTTGTGTGGTCCTCTGAAGAAGAACTGGCCTCCCGGCAGGGCCTGCACGGGGGTCAGTTTGCCGGCAGCCGGCAAATCCTGCGAGTTTATCAGGTACGCAAGGATGCAAAGCTCCTCGATGAAACCCGCAGGCGAACGGTCCTTTGCTGCAAGCACCTGTTTTTGTGAGAGATTGACCGTGTATTCGCTGTTTAGCAGCGTTATGAGGTAACGCTTGGGATTATCAAAATATTGACACTTTGCCCGCTGGGCGGTCTGCGGCCCGTCGAGCGTTAGAAGTTGCTGCCAGAGACCTTCATTTGCCATTTCGCTGCTTAACCTGTTGGATTTGCGGATATCGAACCATTTTGCCCTTTTACGTCGTCCGGAGTTATGTTGCCCGAAGGCTCATAATATCGAACGCGATTTATATATGCAACAAATGTCTCTACAACTGTGCATAACCGGCGTTTTGGTGGATTGATGGATAATGGACGGTAAAAAAACTTTGCAATTGCTCTCAATATCGTGTAGGATGCTATTTTTTTACAATAGAGCTGGTTTTATTTGGGATATTTCAAATAAGAAGGCTGTTTGTGAGATTGTTAAAGTAGGAGATTAAGGAACCCTCCATCGCCAAGAGCGTATTATTAGGGAGGGGTAGCCGGTAGAGATATAGGCAGATGCTGTCGGGTATGATTGGTCTTTATGGCTTAAAAACTCGGTTTTTACAGGCCCTGGCTGCAAAAGCAGTGGCACGCGATTTGTGTGGTTTTTTGGGATAAGGTAATGGGTAAGGTCATAGTGGTAAATATCGAGAAGTGTCTGGCATGCAAAAGCTGTGAAATCGCCTGTGCTGTGGCGCACTCGGAGTCGAAAGTGCTTGAAGCGGCTATTTGTGAGTCGCCTAAGTCTCAGCGGCGTCTGACGGTAGAGGCGGTGGCTGAATTTGCAGTACCTCTGCAGTGCAGACATTGTGAAGATGCGCCCTGTATCGCGGTTTGCCCAACGGGGGCAATTCACCGGCACGGGGCTGAGGACCCTGTTTTGATTAATCCGGATTTGTGCATTGGCTGTAAGTTTTGCCTTATAGTTTGCCCATTTGGAGTTATTAATGTATCACGGGACGGTAAGGCTGTGGTCAAGTGCGACCTCTGTGTAGACAGGACGAAGACCGGTGCACCACCTGCCTGCGTCGAAGCCTGTCCAACAAAAGCGCTGAAACTGGTGGATGAAAAGGAATTGGCTGCTGATAAGCGCAAGGTTGCTGCCGGCGAGGCTGCCTTATCGGCTCAGCAAAATAATTACAAACAAAAGCAGAAAGAGAATAAGTAGTGATAACTGTAACCGTATGTGTGGGCAGCTCGTGCCACATTAAGGGCGCACGGGAATTGATAGCCCGTTTCAACGAATTTCTCAGCAAGAAGGGCCTTGAAGACAAGGTAGAGTTGAAGGGCTCGTTTTGTATGGAGCATTGCGGTGAGGGAATTAACTGGAAGATTAATGATGAGATTTTAACCAGCTCCGACGTGGAGGAGGGGGTGAAAATGTTGGGAAAAAAGTTGCGGCTGGCTCTGAGACAGGGGAAAACCAAGCGGCCGGCTAAACGCCCCGTCCGACGCAGGAAGAAGACGTAATATGACACTTCCTAAAAGTCAGGTAACTGCGCATACAAGCGCGATATTAGAACACACACCCAACGGTGTTCTTCTGGTGGATAGAAAAACGCGCATTCGCTTCGTAAATCCGGCATTTAGGAGTATGTTCCGGTGTGGCGAGGAGGAGCTTTTGGGCCGATTGGCCAAGAGATTTGTTCACTCTGATTGCTTCGAGCGTGCCGTAGCGGCGGGTGGGTCCCTCATGGTCAAAGAAAGCATTCCTGAACATGGCGTCAGCTTCCGCGTGGGTATTTTTCCCATCGAGGGCGAGGACCTTTGCTGCGGCATTTTCATCGATATTTCCGAGGAGGAGAAAGCGAGAAAGGACTTTCTTGACCTGAAGGCCCAGATGCTCAAGAGAGGACAGGAGGTCATTTCAAGGCAGATGCAAACCGTACAGGAAATAGCAAGGCTGCTGGGTGAGACAACAGCGGAGACAAAGGTGCTTCTGGTGAAACTCATGTCCCTGTATCAGGAAGAAGGTCAGTGATGAAGTTGTTCTACGAGTGGGGTACAAAGCAAGTTGAAAAGAGCGGCGAGGAACTCTGCGGTGACAATGTTGCTATCGCCCGCCACGCCGATTCTGTCACGCTTGCGCTTTCTGACGGGCTTGGAAGCGGGGTAAAGGCAAATATTTTATCAATCCTGACCACTCGGATAGTCATGCATCTAACGGAGAACGAGCTGTCGCTTGGTGAGGTGGTCGAGACGCTGGGTAAAACGCTGCCGGTGTGTGAGGAGCGAAAGCTTGCTTACAGCACTTTTGCTATCGGGCAATTTTTTTCTGAGGGCCATGCACGGGTCGTGGAGTTCGACACACCGTCAGTTATCCTGCTGCGGAAGCGGAAGTTCGTACCCATGGTCTATGATGAGCGCGAAATCGAAGGCAAGACAATCCGCGAATCGGAATTTCAGTTGAAAAACGGGGATTGGGTCATATTTGTCTCGGACGGCGTAGTGAATGCCGGTATAGGCGGGCTCTATCCACTTGGATGGGGTTTGGACCAGGTAGTACGATTTCTTGAGGAACACTGTCACCCCGACCTTTCCGCCCAGCAGGTTGCTGATAAGCTGGGTCAAGCTGTTTGGGACCTTTATTGCAATAAACCGGGTGACGATGTGAGTGTGGCTGTAGTAAAGGCTCGACGCAAGCTTACAGCCACTGTGTTAACGGGTCCGCCCGCGGAAAGTGCCGAAGACAAAGCGGTAGTCAGCAGATTCACGCGGCGCGGCGGATTTCTGGCGGTTTGTGGCGGGACCACTGCGCAAATTGTCGCCCACCATCTGGGTGGCAAGCCATTGGATGTCGACCTGGCAACAATGAAGCCTGATGTGCCCCCTTTGGCGAGACTGGAGGGGATTGATGTGACAACCGAAGGAATCCTAACTCTTACTCGGGCCAACGATATGCTTCATTCAGGCGCTGATAAGGAAGCGGTAAAGTTCCAGACGGACGGGGCTTCGGCTTTGATTCGATTGTGCTTGGATGTGGACCATATCCACTTTATTGTGGGCCAGAGCGTCAACCCTGCCCATCAAAATCCCGAGCTACCCGGACAACTGGGTATGAAGCTGGCGGTAGTACGAGAGATTAGCGAACAACTGAGGAGTAGGGGTAAGGAGGTAACAATTGAGACAGTTTAGCTTCAGGCCTTGTGGCCCGCCAGGATCGAAAATGGGCGAGTTGAACATTGACAAGAGATGCGTTTTGTAATATACAGAAGGGTTTATTTTGACTTCGATGCTTAACCACCAATGAGGAATATCGAACGTGGCAGAAGATGATAAGCTGATAGATGGGATAGTTGGGCGCTATGACGGCGAGGTCGGGATGTTGATACCGATGATGCAGGACGTGCAGGCCGAATGCGGCTATCTGCCGGTGGAACAGCTGCGCGTTTTGAGCAAGCGGCTGGAAGTGCCGTTGAGCCGGCTGTTCGCCGTGGCGACATTCTATTCATCTTTCCGCCTCGCGCCAAAGGGCGCACACGAGGTAACACTTTGTATGGGTACGGTTTGCTACCTGAAAGGTGCGGGAGGTATTTCCGAGGCCATCTGCAAGGAGTTCCGCGTCGAGCCGGGCGGCACGACCCGCGACCGTCTGTTCAGCTTCCAAGCGGTCAACTGTGTTGGCGCCTGTGCGGTGGCACCTGTGATGCTGGTTGACGGGAGATACTATGGGGGCGTCACTCCCTCATCGGCAATCGAGGTTATTTATGGGCTCTCGCCGCATGAGGCAACTGCTGAGAAGGAGGGTGCGAGATGAGTACGATTGCCAGCAAGCGGCTCAACTGCGCCGCAGATCTGGAGCGCATCCGTGAACAACTGCTTAGCCTGCGTGTTGCCTCTGCCAAGTCTGTCCATATTTGTACCGGCCCGGGTTGTGCGGCTAAGGGCTCGCCCAGGTTGTATGAACTCTTCTGTGAGGCGGTGAAGGAGGCTGGAGTTGACGTGGAGGTTCAGGCCAAAGCGGTTGGCTGCCATGGGCTGTGCGAATGCGGCCCAATCGTTCTCATACAGCCCAGTGACATTTTCTATCAAAGAGTTGAGGAGCCTGATGTGGCCGAAATCTTTCGGGAAACAGTGTTGGGAGACAGAGTAATTGAGAGGCTTTTATACGAGAACCCCACAACAGGAGAAAAGGCAAAAAGTGCAGACGAGATTCCCTTCTATAAGGCCCAGAAGCGGGTTGCGTTGGCCTGCAATGGCGTGGTTGATCCCACGAAGATCACGGACTATATAGCAGAAGGAGGATACGGCGCTCTTGCGAAGGTTTTGTCTGTAATGACACCTGAAGAGGTGATTTCCGAGGTGGAGGTCGCGGGACTTAGGGGCCGCGGAGGAGGAGGCTTCCCCACTGCCCGCAAGTGGCGTTCCTGCCGTGAGGCTGAAGGCTCGCCCAGATATGTTATTTGCAACGGTGACGAGGGCGACCCGGGAGCCTTTATGGATCGCGCCATAATGGAGGGAAACCCTCATTCTGTGCTGGAAGGTATGCTTATTGGAGCGTATGCTATAGGCTCATCGCAAGGGTACATCTACGTACGTAACGAATACCCTCTCTCAGTAGAGTGCTTAAAGCAGGCAATCTCTCAAGCCCGTGAAATTGGCCTTTTGGGTCAGAACATTTTAGGCAACTCATTTTCTTTCGATATCCGGATTAACCGTGGCGGCGGGGCGTTTGTGTGTGGTGAGTCGACGGCGCTAATGGCATCTCTGGAAGGCCGGACGGGTGAGCCGAGGGCAAAATATGTTCATACCATTGAAAGCGGCCTTTGGGGCAAGCCCACCAATCTGAACAATGTAGAAACATGGGCAAATGTGCCTGCAATTATAAATAACGGCGGGGAGTGGTTTGCGAATATCGGAACAGAAAGGTCCAAAGGAACGAAGGTCTTCAGCCTGGTTGGAAAGGTGGAAAATACCGGTCTTGTGGAAGTTCCTATGGGCATAACGCTTCGGCGAATTGTGGACGAGATTGGCGGCGGGATACGCGGCGACAAGCTTTTCAAGGCTGTGCAGACGGGAGGACCTTCCGGTGGATGCATACCCGCCGAACACCTTGATGCGCGTGTGGATTTCGATGAACTTACCAAGCTGGGTTCCATGATGGGCTCCGGCGGCATGATAGTGATGGATGAAGACACCTGCATGGTCAACGTCGCCAAGTACTTTACGGACTTTCTCCAAAAAGAATCGTGCGGCAAATGCACACCTTGCAGGGAGGGCCTGTCGCAGATGTTGCACATTCTCAGTCGTATAAGCAGGGGAGAGGGTGAGGTAGGCGACGTGGAGGAGTTGGGGACGTTGGCGGAAATTTTGGAGGGGACCGCCTTATGTGCCCTTGGGAAAACCGCCGCAAACCCTGTGCTTTCCACGATACGCTATTTTCGTGACGAGTACGATGCACATATTTTAGACCGACGGTGCCCTGCAAAAGAGTGCCGCGGTCTGTTTCGTTATGAGATTGACGCGGAGGCGTGTAAGGCCTGTGGCATTTGCCTGAAGAACTGCCCGGCTGACGCGATTACAGGTGAGAAGAAAGTTCCGCATGTAATCAACCAGGAAAAGTGCACGCTTTGCGGGACATGCTGGGAGAAATGCCCGTTCACCGCGGTGAAGAAGGTTTGAAGAAAGATAAACTGATGCCTACGGTAACTATAGACGGACAAAAGGTCGAGGTTGAAAGGGACGCGACGGTTTTAGACGCGGCCAAAAAGGCCGGCGTCTGGATACCAACCCTGTGTTATCACCCGGCCGTGTCAACCAGCGGGTCGTGCCGAATCTGTATGGTGGAGCTTGACCGCGGCGACTGGAGGCAGCTGATTACCGCGTGCAATTATCCTGTGCGGCGCGACATTGTCGTTTACGTTTCAAGTGAGCGGGCCGAGCGGGCAAGGCGCAGTGTGATGGAGTTGCTGCTTGCACGGGCACCGGAGAGTCCGGAACTCAAAGCGCTGGCCGAGCGTATGGGCGTAAAGTCAACACCTTATCCAACGGTGACGGAGAGTCAAAGAAGTTGCATCTTGTGCGGCTTGTGCGTTGCCGTGTGCGAGGAGATAATCGGGAGAGCCGCTATCGGTTATGCCGGACGAGGTGTTGACCGCACGGTGGCCGCTCCTTTCCGGCAGCCTTCCGAGGATTGCATCGGCTGCGGTGCGTGTGCTGCAATTTGTCCGGTGGGAACCATCAAAGTCAGGGTTCATGAAGACCAGCAGGAAGTGGAGATATCGCCGTTTAAGTCGCGGGCAAAATTGACTGTTTGCAGGCAGTGCGGAGAGCCCATAGGTAGCGCACTGGTAAGTGAACGGGTTCTGGCCAAGGTCCAAGTGAGTTCGGAAGAATTCAGTGAACTTATGCGTCTTTGTCCGAAATGTAGAAGGTCGAAGACCGCCGCACAACTTGAATCTGCTGATACTGACAGGCGAAAAGTTGACGTTAAGGCTGCAAAGGAGCAGATGTCGTTGAAAAAATGAGTTTAGATTTAGCAATATGTTGGAGCCCAAGGCTCCTGAAGTTAATTAAACCGTGAGGAGTTCTTTATGGATGCAAAGAAACGTAGTACGGACCAAGCGGCACAGCAAGTAATAGGCCAAGGCGGGTCCGAACAGGAGACCGTTTGGGACAGATTTGAACAGCAAGAGCCCCAATGCGGATTCGGCAAACTGGGTATATGCTGCCGGAATTGCTCTATGGGTCCCTGCCGGGTAAATCCGTTCGAGGAAGAACCGCAAGCGGGTATATGCGGAGCGACTGCCGATACCATTGCTGCCAGGAACCTGATAAGGATGATTGCCGCCGGCGCGGCGGCTCATTCCGACCATGGGCGCGACATCGCCCACACATTCAAAATGGCCGTAGAGAGCGAAAGTTGCGATTATAAAATCAAGGATGAGCTCAAGCTCAGGGAGGTGGCGGCAAGGTACGGTATAAAAGTAGAAGGCAGGCAGTCGAAGGATATTGGCAAAGACCTCGCTGACGCCGTTCTGGTTGAATTCGGAAAGCAAGACGGGACACTTGTAAGTGCTGCGGCGTATCCACCGCCTGCGAGGCAAAAAATCTGGAAACAGATGGGTGTAACGCCGCGCTCGGTCGACCGTGAAATCGTCGAGATTATGCACAGAACGCACATTGGCGTCGGCTCAGATTATAAAAACCTCGTCAAACAAGGCATTAGAGCATCCCTGGCGGATGGGTGGGGCGGCTCGCTTATCGCAACGGAGCTTTCCGACATCCTGTTCGGCGGCCCGGCCCCAATTCGCTTTGGCGCAAATCTCGGAGCACTTGAACAAGATAAGGTCAACATAGTTGTACATGGTCACGAGCCGACGCTCTCGGATATTATCGTAGCGGTATCACAGCAGCCTGAACTTGTTGAAATGGCTAAAAGCAAAGGCGCCAAGGGCATTAACCTTGCAGGGATGTGCTGTACAGCTAACGAGATACTGATGCGGCACGGCATACCAGTGGCCGGCAATTTCCTTCAGCAGGAGTTGGCTGTTATGACAGGCGCCGTCGACGTTATGCTCGTCGATGTACAATGCATTATGCCGGCGCTCGGGTCACTGTGCAACTGCTTCCACACGAAGCTAATTACTACCAGCCCAAAGTGCAAAATCGACGGTGCTGAGCATATTGAATTTCACGAAGACAGGGCAATGGAAATCGCCAAGGAGATTATTAAGATAGCCATCGAGAATTTCCCAAATAGAAAATCCACACCAAAGATTCCTGAGCATTTAGAGAGAGGTATTGCGGGCTTCACAGCCGAAAACATCTTTTACCACCTTGGCGGTCGCTTTCGTGCAAGTTACAGGCCGCTGAACGATAATATCATAAACGGACGAATCCGTGGGGCCGCAGGCGTAGTAGGCTGCAATAATCCGAAGCAGGTCCACGACTATGGCCACCTGACGCTGATAAAAGAACTTATCAGGAATAATGTTTTGGTTGTAAGCACAGGCTGTAGCGCCATCGCAGCAGGAAAGGCAGGCCTTATGAAGCCCGAAGCAGCGGCGAAGTACTGTGGAGAGGGCCTCCACGAGGTTTGCGAGACCGTAGGTATACCTCCGGTCCTGCACGTTGGTTCCTGCGTCGATAACAGCCGCATACTGACAATCCTGTCAAACGTGGTCGCAGAAGGCGGACTCGGTGACGATATATCACAATTGCCCGCCGCAGGGGCTGCACCGGAATGGATGTCGGAGAAAGCGATTTCCATCGGTATGTATTTCGTCGCTTCAGGTGTCTATACTGTCATCGCCGAACCGCTGCCTGTCCTTGGGGCGCCGAAGCTGACGCGCTATCTAACCGACGAAATTGAAAAAGACCTCGGCGGCAAATGGGCCTTTGAACGAGACCCAATTAAAGCCGCCGAGATGATGATAGAGCACATAGAAGGCAAGCGTGATGCCCTTGGGATAAATGTAGAGAAAGAACGCAAGCTCTATGATATGGCGGACCGGCGGACATTAAGTATCGAATAATAATCGAAACGGCAGTGAGACGTGGAACATTTATAAAAAAGAGGTTTGGTAAATGTCAAAAATCATCGCATCTGCGGCCATTCGTGGCGCTCATAAGATAGTCAAGCAAGCAGAAGAGAAACTCGCGCAAGCCATTAAAGAAAAGGGCAACGATTGCCCTGTAGCATTTCCGAACACCGGTTATTACATACCGATTATTTACTCCATGACGGGAACAGCGGTTGAGAAGCTGGGTGATTTTGAGGAAGTTATGAAGCAGGTAAAAGACCTGCTGCCTCCGCTGGTTGACGATGATTTGTGGATACCTTACCTTGGTCCTGCCCTTGATGCCGGCATGGCAACGTTGTTTGCAGAGGAGGTTATCGAAGCCTGTAAATATATAATCGGCCCCAATCCGGTGGATGACATCTGGCTGGGTGCGGCGGACGATGTAATCCTGCGAGAGCGCGGCATTCAGTTTGTCGATGGCACGGCACCGGGATTTGCAGCGATAGCCGGCGCTGCACCTGATGTGGAGACGGCGGTCGATATAGCACGTAAACTTCAGGAGCGCTGCCTGTACGTTTTTATGTCTGCGCATCATAACGGCAGCACTTTCGCCGAGCAGCTTGTCGAAGGCGGCGTGCAGTTGGGCTGGGAGACGCGGCTGGTGCCTTTCGGCAGGGAGATTACGTCAGCAATATATTCGCTTGGTTTTGCCAGCCGGGCGGCACTTAGCTTCGGCGGCGTTAAAGCCGGTGATTACCGACGCAACCTGCTGTACAACAAAAACAGAATCTTCGCCTTTGTTATGGCTTTAGGGGAGGTTACCGATGAGTGGTACGCCACCGCGGCAGGGGCAATCAATTACGGCTTCCCGACCATTGCCGATTCCGATATTCCGGAGATTCTGCCGACCGGCGTGTGCACCTATGAGCACGTTGTATCGAACATCCCCCATGACCAGATTGTGGAGAAAGCCATCGAAGTACGCGGCCTGAAGATAAAGATTGCGGAGATAGATATTCCGGTGGCACACAGCCCCGCGTTTGAAGGTGAACGTATCCGCAAGGAAGATATGCACTGCGAGTTTGGCGGACAGAGGACGCCGGCGTTCGAGTGGCTTCGGACGCGGGATATGGCCGAGGTTAAAGACGGCAAAATAGAGGTCGAGGGTGCGGACATTGATTCGGTGCAGGAGGGGGGGCAACTGCCGCTGGGAATTGTGGTCGAAGTGGCGGGAAGAAAGATGCAGGCCGATTTCGAGCCGGTGCTGGAGCGTCAGATACACATATTTACAAACGAGGCGCACGGTCTTTGGCACATGGGCCAGCGTAACATCAACTGGGTGCGAATAAGCAAAGACGCGGCGAAGGCAGGGTTCAAACTTGAACATATCGGCAAACTGCTGCACGCAATGTATCATGAGCAGTATTCGAATATCATGGATAAGGTACAGGTCAAGATATACACCGACGAGCAGGATGTTCTGAAATTGCGTGAGGAGGCGGTGAAGGTGTACGCCGAGCGTGACGCGCGATTGGCGGGCATGACCGATGAAGATATAAATATTTTTTACTCGTGTACGCTGTGTCAGAGTTTTGCCCCTGACCATGTCTGTATAGTCTCACCCGAAAGGCCGGGTTTGTGCGGGGCCTATAGCTGGCTGGACTGCAGGGCGGCTTATGAAATTACGCCGAGCGGGCCGAACCAGCCAATCTCAAAGGGAAACTGTATCGAACCTACCATTGGTCAGTGGGACAAGGTAAACGCGTTTGTTGACAATGCCAGCCGCGGCAACATAGCGCGAATGAGTCAGTACAGTATGATAACGGACCCCATGACCTCGTGTGGATGCTTCGAGTGTATCGCTGCGGTATTGCCTTCAACAGGGGGGATAATGATTGTCAACCGTGAGTTTGCCGAGATGACCCCCTGCGGGATGAAGTTTTCGACTCTGGCCGGGACGGTGGGAGGCGGCAACCAGACGCCGGGCTTCATCGGCCATTCGAAGCATTATATCAATTCAAAGAAATTTATAGGCGCCGAAGGCGGAATCCGCCGAATCGTCTGGATGCCAACTATGCTCAAGGAGGAAATCAAGGACACCTTCATCAAAAGGTCCGAGGAGGCCGGGCTTGGCGGCGAGGAGTTCTTTGCCAAAATCGCCGACGAAACGACCGCCACCACGGAGGAAGAGGTCCTGGAGTTTATCACCAAGGCCGGCCATCCGGTAGCGGAAATGGCGCCTATGTTCTAAAGGGTGCGGAGCGCATCTCTGTAGGGCTTGCAGTAAGATATTAAATATGTAAGATACGCGAAGGCTGAGAATCCTGAAGCGTATCTTTGGTACCGGAATTTGAGGAAAGGAACGTTATTATGGCACTAACAGGACTGGAAATCTTTAAACTGCTGCCGAAGACCAATTGCAAAAAGTGCGGTATGCCCACCTGTCTGGCGTTTGCGATGCAGCTGGCGCAGAAGCGGGCCAAATTAGAAGATTGCCCGGAGGTCTCGGAGGAAGCCAAGCAAATGCTTGCTGCCGCCGCCGCGCCTCCGATGCGCAAGGTCGTGTTTGGCAGCGGCGACAATCAGGTCGAGATTGGCCAGGAGACGGTGATGTTCCGGCACGAGGAGAAATTTTACAGTCCGACGGTTTTAGCCGCGACTGTCTCGGACAAATTGACCGGCGAGGATTTGAAGAAACGCATCGAAGTCGTAAATTCCCTGCAGTTCGAGCGTGTCGGCACCAAGATTGGAGTAAGCGCCATAGCCGTCGTTAACGATAGTGGAGATGCCAATAGTTTTGCCTCGGCTGTAGAGACGGCCAAAGCAGCGAGCAGCCTTGCCATGATACTTGTTTCGGACGAGCCTTCGGCAATGGAAGCGGCTGTGGGTAAAGTGAAAGATGTAGTGCCTTTGCTCGCTTCGGCCAAGGCGGATACCGCCGCACAAATGGCAAAAATCGCCAAGGAAAACGGCTGCCCAGTGGTGGCGAAAGCCGAATCGCTTGAAGCGTTGTCCGACCTTGCCGAAAAAATCAAGGCCGAAGGAGTTGAGGATATCGTATTGAGCCTGGATGGGTTAAGTTTGCGAGACAGGCTGTTTAACTCCTCAAGAATGAGGGCCCTGTCGCTTAAAAAGGCCTTCCGACCACTGGGCTATCCAACAATATCATTCGTCAGCGACGGTGACACGACGGAGCAGGCGGCCGTTGCTGCCTCCCTTATCTGCAAGTATTCAGGCATCGTCGTACTGGATACCACCGAGCCGTATGTGCTGCTGCCTCTGCTGACCGTGGTAATGAACATCTTTACCGACCCGCAGAAACCCGTGCAGGTAGAACCCAAGGTATATCCAATCGGAGAGCCTGATGAAAATGCCCCTGTTATGTTTACGACAAACTTTTCGCTTACATATTACACGGTGGAATCGGATGTCGAGGCCAGCAGGGTGCCGAGCTACATCCTTGTTGTTGATACCGAAGGTACAAGCGTGCTGACGGCCTATTCGGGAGATAAACTCAACGAGAAAACGGTGGCTGACGCTATGGCCAAGTATGGCGTGGAAAGCCTTGTCAAGCACCGCAAACTTATAATTCCCGGTTATGTGGCGGTGATGAGCGGCAAGCTCGAAGAAGCCTCGAACTGGGAAGTTATGGTAGGGCCGAGAGAGTCTTCGATGCTGCCTAAGTACCTTCAGGAAGTCTGGAAGTAATGGCAAAGGGCGAGAAAAAAAGGTTCACGGTCCGTTTTGAGCCAAGTGGCTTGAAAATAGAAGTTTCGAAAGGAACGGTCCTGCTGGAGGCTGCGCGCAAAGCGGGCATTTATCTGAGCAGTATCTGCGGCGGAGACGGATACTGCGGAAAATGCAAGGTGACAGTTGACGAAGGTCAATTCCAAAGCACGCCCACCACCCTGCTTACTCCGGAGGAAGTACGGGAAAATGTAGTTTTAGCCTGCCAGACAAAGGTGCTTTCGGATATGAGCGTAACGGTTCCAAGGTCGCATACCCTGGAAGCGAGTCAGATACTCATGGACAGCGATGCACACCGGTTCAGCGAGCTTGCCGGTGACGTACAGGCGGGCGTCTTTAAGTTCGACCCGCTTGTTCGCAAGCTCTGCGTTAAAATGTCAGCACCGACCGTACAGGACAATACCGCAGACCACGAGCGGCTGTATGTCGCGATACGCCAGCAAATTGACGCGCCGATAATGCAGACGGGCTTTCGCGTTCTGCAGAGACTTTCAAAGACGCTTATGGAAGCGAACTACCAGGTTGCAGCAACGATAGGTCGGCGAGGTGGAACTACCGAAGTTATCGATGTAGAACCCGGAAGACGCTGTGATGTAAATTTCGCCGTGGCGGTTGACCTCGGGACTACAACTGTAGTCGCTCATCTGATTAATCTGGCAAGTGCGATGACGATAGATACCGAGGCCACCTACAACAGCCAGATAAATTTTGGAGAGGATTACATTCGCCGAATCATATACGCAGAGGAAAACGGCGCCTTCGACGAGATGCAAAATCGCATCGTCCACGACGTAAATAATCTCATCGTTACGCTTGCCTCACGACAGAAAGTTGATTTGCAGGACATAACCGCAATTATTTGTGCTGGCAATACCGCCATGATACATTTCCTGCTTAATCTTGACCCGACGCGAATACGCAGAGAACCCTACATTGCCTCTGTCGGTTTCATTCCGCCGATTCGCGCGGCGGAAGCAGGCATTCAAATAAACAAGCGAGGTCTATTGTACTGTCTGCCGAGCGTGGCCGCCTATGTGGGAAGTGACGTGGTGGCGGGTGTGCTGACTACGCGAATTTATACTAAAAAAGGCATTTCTCTTTTTGTTGATATCGGGACAAACGGTGAGGTGGCGCTCGGCAATAGAGACTGGCTGGTCTGTGCTTCGAGCTCGGCAGGTCCTGCGTTTGAGGGAAGCGGTGTAAGGCACGGTATGAGGGCGGGGGCAGGTGCCATTGAAAAGCTGGCAGTTTTGTCTGATGGCGCTATCGAGTATAAGACTATCGGCGATAAGCATCCTGTTGGTATCTGTGGCTCGGGTCTGTTGGACACGCTCGCGGAGTTGTTTATAAACGGTATCATAGACCGGACCGGCAGATTCGCTGCGGATGGGGACGAAAGACTGGCGGAAGGAGAGGAGGGCCTGCAGTTCCAGCTGGTTGCGCCGCGAAACGAGCACCATGAAATAGTGATTACTCAGCCGGACATCAACAATCTGGTTCGTTCAAAGGCCGGCGTATTTGCGGCAGTTTGCGTCCTTATGGAGTCAACGCAGACAAGACCGGAAGACCTGGAGGCGATTTATTTGGCCGGGGGATTTGGGAACTTCCTGAATGTCAGACAGGCCGTCACAATCGGGATGCTGCCCGATGTGCCCCTCGAAAAAATCCGATTCGTCGGAAATACTTCAATCGCAGGAGCAAAGACAGTTTTGCTGAGCCGAAAGGCCCTCAAAACAGCTGAAGAAATCGCCGAAAGTATGACCTATTTCGATTTGATGAGCCATCCGGGCTATATGGAGGAATTCATCAGGGCGAGTTTTTTGCCTCATACGGATTTGTCACTGTTTCCATCGGTAAAACTTGCGGCGGAGAAGGTTTGATAAAAACGGTTAAAACGGTATGGCGACAACTATTGCTATAAGCGGGAAAGGCGGGTCAGGCAAGACTACCGTGGCTGCTATGATTATAAGGGCTCTGCTGGACAGGTCGGGCGGGGCCGTACTTGGAGTAGATGCCGACCCTAATTCGTGCCTCGGCCTGACGATGGGGGTTCAGCCGGCCAGTACCGTCGCGGAGCTTCGCGAACAGGCCCGCAGCAAGAAGCCCGGTTCTGATACTCTCGGCAAGGGCCTGGACAAGGTACGGTCTCTTGAGTATGGCATCCAGCAGGCGCTTACCGAGGCGGAGGGCTTTGACTTGCTTACTATGGGCCGGCCGGAAGGACCGGACTGCTATTGTGCCGTAAATAATTTCCTGCGGAGGTTTATTGATGAGTTGGGTTCTGCCTACGGATTTATGGTCGTTGACAATGAAGCGGGAATGGAACATCTGTCGCGGAGGACCACTAATAATATCGACCTGCTGTGTATAGTGACCGAATCTACTCCTGTTGGCGTGATTACTGCAAAGCGCATTTTTGAGCTTGCTAAGCGGCTGCCAATATCTGTGAAAGAAATCGGAATAGTATGGAACAGGTCTGAAAACGTAAAACAGTTAGAGGCGATTGAAAGTTTGGGCTGCGTGCCCTATGACGAAGCGGTTTTTGACGCTTCTATGCAAAACAAAACGATATTTGATGTTGAACAGGACAGCTCCGCATTTTTGGCGGTGCGAAAGATACTTCAGCAGAAGCTGAGTCTCGAGGAAGTTTAGATATTGTTGGAAATTTTGGAGGATTTCAAATGCCAGTTCCTGAAATTGTAGAGAGCTTTACCGGTTCTGTAAACAAAGTCACGCTTGGTGCCACTAAAGATGATGGAGGAACTCGAACCTCCAAAGTAACGGTAGGTGGAGCGCGTAATGTGGTCTATGGCGGTGCTGTAGCAGATGCCAGCGAAAAGCCGGTACTTGCTTTGGATGTCATAGACACAAGCCCGGATGATTGGCCGGACGTTTTGAGCGAATCTTATAAAGATGTCCTCAGCAGCCCCGGCGACTGGGCCAAAAAATGCGTGGAGGAACTCGGAGCGGACCTGATTTGTGTCAAGTTTGACGGTATTCACCCCGACAAGGCCGACAAGGACGAGTCCCATGCCGTGAAGGTCACCGAAGAGGTGCTCAAGGCCGTTGGCGTTCCGCTTGTGCTCTGGGGCTGCGGCAATGATGAAAAGGATAATCAGGTTATGCCCAAGGTAAGCGAGGCCGCAAAAGGGGAGAACTGCCTCGTCGGAACCGTTACTGAGGATAACTACAAGTCTCTGACGGCCATCGCTCTGGCGGACAACCATCATCTTATTACGCAGGCCCCTTTGGATATCAACATCGCAAAGCAGGTCAACATCCTGGTCTCTGATATGGGCTTCCCGCTCGAGCGTGTAGTGGCGTTTCAGACCACCGGAGCATTGGGCTACGGGATTGAGTATGCATATTCGATTCAGGAGCGTCAGCGACTGGCCGCCCTTACGGGCGACAAGATAATGGCAATGCCCGTTATCTGTGATGTTGGCTACGAGTCGTGGCGGGTCAAAGAGGCCAAGCTCACCGATGTGACAGGCTGGGGAGGGGTTGAAGACAGAGGCCCGATGTGGGAGGCTACTACGGCAATCTGTCTGCTTCAGGCCGGCGCCGATATAATTCGAATGCGACATCCAAAAGCGGTGGCAACAGTCAAGAACTTAATCGACCAGATATGGCAGTAGTAAAATAATATGCGAAAGCAGCGGAAAAGGAAGGTGTTATTGTGATAATAATTGCAGAACGAATTAACGGAATGTTCAAAGACGTCAAGCAGGCCATCGCGGACAAAGACAAGAAGGTTATCCAGGACCTGGCAAAAAGACAGACCGAGGCCGGTGCAAGCTATCTGGACGTAAACGTGGGTACCGCAGCGGCTGACCAGGAGGGGACCATGCAGTGGCTGGTAGAGACAATCCAGGAGACGTGCTCTACACCTTTGTGCCTGGATTCACAAAAACTTCCTGTCATCGCGGCAGGGCTAAAGTCCGTCAGTGCTGGAGCCGGTGTTATGCTTAACTCCACGCCGCTGAATAAAAAATCTGACGAAGAGGTGCTGGACAAATATATGGAGATGGCCGAGCAGGCAGGGCCAAAGGCAAGCATCATTACCCTGACTATGGACAAAAACGGCGTGCCTCAGGACATCGATACACGCGTGGCAATAGCGGCTGAAATCGTACAAAAGGCCATGGAAAAAGGATTCGATACGCAGCGGTTGTTCATCGACCCGATTATCCTGCCGGTCAAGGTCCCCGATGCGCAGGTTCAGCCCGGCAATATCATGGCCGCGATGGACCAGATAAGGTATCTGGCTGAGCCGTCGCCGCATATGACGATAGGCCTGTCGAATCTTTCGCAGGGGGCCAGCGAAAGAAGCCTGATAAACAGGACGTTTCTTGCTATGGCCGTCTCGCACGGTCTGGACTCGGCGATTATTGACGTGCTCGACGAAAAACTGATGAAGGTACTGGCCACCTCCGAGATGCTGGTGAACAAGCAAATATATTCAGACTCCTACCTGAGGGCCTTTAGCTCAGTGAATAAATAAGACCCTCTTGCTTTTTGAGCAACAGATTTTGTGGAAATAGAAAAGGGCTGAGAACAACACGCCTCTCAGCCCTTTGGTTTTATTTTTGACAACGGCAAAGAATTCATTGCCGGGGGGGCTTTTATTTTGATGGTGTCGGTGGCCTTGAAGTACCGGCCGTTTATAAGATGACCAACGACAGTAACCTCCACAAGGCCGGTATCAGCGAGACCTTCACAAAAAGCCTGGCGATCAAAGGCAATTTGGAGTCTGATAGGGCCGGTGGGGGCGCCAAGAACTCTTACGTATTCGGATTCGACATTCATGGGTTCGGCTATGGCCGGCATATCGACACACGCACCTTGCTGTGAAAATTCCTCGGTCAGCGTAATCTGGGCTTTGAGCCATTTGCCTTTGCTGCTGCAATTCAGCATCTGTGGCGTCAGTACCATCGCTGCTTTGACTTGAATAAGTTCATATGCCCCCATATCGAAGTCAGGCAAGTCGCCGTTATTATCTACTTGGGGAAAGTCAAACGGCCGAATATTGCCTTCGATGTCGATGTAGACGCCCGTATCCTCGCCGGCATCAACACAGGCGGAAGTTCGCAGCAAGTGATAATCGCCGTTAATCCAGACGGCATTCGGGTGGTCCGGCTCTACAAGAATATCGGTGTCATTAACATCGGCCCAGTAGCCCGACCGGACAAAACATGGGTCTGCATCGATATTACCCTCACCCGGCCAGCCACCCTCGATATTGCTGCAACCGATCGTGATTGTTGAATTATCGTTGTTATGTATTTCGCTACCGCCGTCGGAGAGGATACAGTTGCTGATTTGAATATTGTTGCGAGCGACCCAGGAATCGCAGGCCAGAGCATTTCCGTTGCGAGCGGAGTTACCCACAAAAGTACAGTGTATAATGGTGGGGGTGCTGCCGTCATAGTAGAACATTGCGCCGCCGTCGTCGGATGAGTTGCCTGCGAAGGAACAATTTGTAATAGTCGGGTGACTGTAGAGAATGTTTCGTATCGCGCCTCCCCAGTCATAAGCGGAGTTTCCACTAAAGGTGCAGCTGGTAATCGTCGGGCTGCTGTTTTCGTTGTTGATTGCGCCCCCATCGTTTCCGACAGCTACGTTTTCGGTGAAGGTACAGTTGGTAATCATTGGGCTGCTGTTTATGTTGTTGATGCCGCCGCCGTCCCAGCCGGATGAGTTTCCGGTTATAATGCAGTTGGCGATTGTAGGCCCGCTACTCTCGCAGAAGATTGCGCCACCGATACCGACATACCAAGAGCCAGCCACGTAGCCATTTGTGATAGTGAAACCGTCCAGAACCGAATTTGCATCTTCACCGGAGTGGAAATGGAACCCTCGATGAGAGGCGTTTTCCGTGCCGCTGCAATCGATGATGCATTTTTCCGGGCCGGATTCTGAGCGGACTGTGATGGCTCTTCCTCTAAAGTCGATATCGCGGTTTCCATCGCCCGTGTATGTCCCATCAGCGACCCAGACCGTCCCGCCGTCCCAGGAGTTGTCAATTGCATCCTGTATGGTGGGGCACTGGGCCGGGACAGAGATGTCGCTGGGGGCAGGTGTAGTGGTAAACGTGTAGCACCGGCCACGATTGGTGTCGGTCGTTTTGTTGCCTGCGGCATCAGCAGCCTCAATTATAAAAAAGTATGGAGTTTCCGGGGCTACCTGAGTTAGTTTTATGGTATGGCTGGTTGCCAAACTCTGGTTGCTTGCCTCAATGATGTAGGGCCCGCCGCAAGCCAGACCAGCCAGTACCTGCACCAAAGTTGGCTCATCTGTTTCCAATCGTACTCTTGGTTCACGGCCTGGAAAGCCGATATGGACATTGGAAATCACGGGCTCTTCACAGTCAGCCATAGCGGTATCCGTCGCTGTTGCGGGGTTGCCTGTGCCGTCGTCGGCGTCCTGGTACGTAGCAGTGATTATCTCACCATGAGACAACTGCAGTAAACCATCTTCAGTATTCGGATTAGCTGGGGCGGTTGAAATCATACCGGTAAAGAAACCGACTGCAGGAGTCCTTTCGGTCAGAACAACCGTTTCAGAATCGCCGCCGCTCGTTGTAATGGTTGTCGCATGTGTGTTACTGCCCTGAAGGTCGTAATCATAGAGAAAGACAGACACGTCGCCGGAGCAGGCGTAGTAATCTTGGTCGAGAATAATGCGGCCTTGTGATGGGATGGCTGCAAGGACCGCGCTGAATAAATTAAGCCGTCCATCTGAAAGACAAATCCCATCGGGAATCGGGTCGACCGTCTCCATCAGAACATCGTATACATCCTCATTTGTCAGCGTCGGGTTGACCGACAACAAAAGCGCGCAAGCACCTGAAATATGAGGACAGGCCATCGATGTGCCTGAGGCAATCGTCGTGTAAGTATCGTAGGTTCTGCCTATTGCTGTTCCGCCCGCCCGCAACGATAGGATATCAACTCCAGGCGCCGCTATATCCACCCAGTCTCCGTAATTGGAAAAAGGTGCTTTCTCGTCATTGGAATTGGTCGCAGCAACCGAAATCATGTGCTCATAATAGGCGGGGTATTGAGGCGAATCAGTATTGTCATTGCCGGCTGAGGCCACCATTAGCACTCCCTGACTGTGTGCGTAATCTATGGCATCCTGCATACTCTGCAAATAGAGCCCCCCGCCCCAGCTGTTGGATATGACATCCGCGCCGTTTTCCACCGCATAATAAAAGGCGGGAACTGCGTCGGCTGTGTCCCCCGAGCCCTGCCAGTTGAGAAATTTTAGGCCCATTATCCGCGCCTTCCAGCAGACTCCCGCAATATCAAGACCGTTATTGCCTTCTGCGGCGATGGTCCCGGAAACGTGCGTGCCGTGGCCGTGGTCGTCCCTGGGGTCACCGTCGGCGTGGAGAAAGTCATAGCCGTATATGTCGTCTATATATCCGTTCCCATCGTCATCAACACCGACTGTTCCCAGCAGTTCCATCTCGTTGACCCACATGTTATCGTCTAAGTCTCTATGGGTGTAATCAACGCCCGTATCTACAACCGCGACCATTATCTCTGGGCTGCCGGCATGTAAGTCCCAGGCCTCCGGAGCGTCAATATCACTATCAGGCGTTCCGGGCGGGTCGTTATATCTGCCGCTCTCTGGATACATCTGCCCCGTGTTGTTCAAAGGCCACTGTATAGGATAATGAGCGTCATTCGGACTTGCTGTTATCTTCACAATGTAGTTAAGCTCCGCATACTCAATATCCGGGTCGCCGTTGTACGCCGCCACCACGTCTTCAAGCGACTGCCCCTCATCAAGCTGAAGTTCCAGTTTATATATCCCACTGAGATCGGGCACCTTTGCACTCCTTGGAGCGCGTTTAAGCCTGTTTACAATGCGTCTGTCTTTTTTGCTTAAAAGGGCTTTGTCCTTCTTCAGCAGCGCGTTTACCCGCCCCCTGTTCTGCTTAAAGTTCTTGAACAAGCGATTGGTCTTCTTTAATCTGTATTTTTTGTTCAGATCATCCAGCGAATCAGACACCTTAAGTTCCTTCACCGACCCGCCTTTGCGTAGTCCCCTCTCAATAGCGTCCGCAGCATTGCCCCGGAACTTCACAATTATCTCATTCGGAACATATTCGTCCGGAACCGGACCGCTTACTGCCAAGGCCGGCGATAGCAACAATACAGCCAACAGCATACAGAGATTTGGGAGGACTGTTCTTTTTATTACCCTGCTCCTTTTCGATTATTAACGGTGCATACCCACCTGTTTAGGAACTGCCTTCGCTGATTACACAGAATAATAATAGAATATTACCATAAACAGCGTCGAAAAGCAAGGTTTTTTTTCAAGTGATGTTTGAAGGTGATATATAACCTGTGTTTAGGGATTGGATTAAGGTTTTTGTGGCCTGGTGAGGGAGGTTATAATTGAAACCGGCGAGCAATTTCTTGCAAGCCTTGCGGTGAGTAGCTATATTAAAGGCGGTTTGAATAGCGTTTGGTTTTGGTTTAAATTGCGAATCAAAGGAGTTGGCAAGTGTCAATATTTCGTTTTCCGGATAATCCTATAATCGGGCCGAAGGACATAAAGCCTTCAAGGCTGGGCTATGAAGTTATCGGCGTATTTAATACCGGTGTGGCTCGTTTTAAGGATGAAGTCATCCTTTTGCTTCGAGTAGCTGAACGGCCCATTAGCACACATCCGGATATCGTATTGGCCGGCATTTATGATGCCGCCCAGGGCGACATTGTGTTGAAAGAGTTTTCAAAAGACAATCCGGAAAATGATTTTTCCGACCCCCGGCTGATAATAACGCCCGCCGGGACATATCTGACGTCGATTTCACATCTAAGGCTGGCACGAAGCACCGACGGTACGAAATTCAGGATTGAAGGTGCTCCTGCAATTACCGCCGGGAGCGATTATGAAGCCTTCGGAGTCGAGGACCCGAGGATTAGCCTTATTGACGGAACGTACTATATAACTTATGTCGCGGTTTCAGCTCTTGGAGTGACAACCTGCTTAGCATCAACAAAGGATTTCAAATCTTTCGAGCGTCACGGGGTAATCTTCTGTCCCGAGAACAAGGATGTGGTTCTTTTCCCCGTAAAAATCAACGGCAAATATTATGCCCTGCACCGGCCCGTCTCGCCTCTGTTTGAAAAGCAGGAGATGTGGATTTCGGAATCACCCGACCTGAACTGCTGGGGGAACCATCGTCGCCTTATGGGCCCTCAAACAGATTGCTGGGACGAGGCAAAAATAGGCGCCAGCGCCGTACCTTTCAAAATCAAGACGGGCTGGCTGGAGGTCTATCACGGAGCCGACAAAGACAATCGCTACTGCCTGGGGGCCGTGCTGACCGATGCCGCCCGCCCCTGGGAAGTTTTAGCAAGAACAGGCAAGCCAATCCTTGAGCCGGAGACTAATTACGAATGTGAAGGCTTTTTTGGAAATGTGGTATTTTGCTGCGGCCTGCTCTACGAGGATGATAAACTCAAGATTTATTACGGCGTCGCCGATACCGCCGTCTGTTATGCGGAGATACCTTTGCAGGATATCCTTTCGAATTTACATTTGTAGTTTTGTGTCTTTACTTTCTTTTTCTAATCCGCCACACACCAGATGCTATTATCTTGCCATTTGCCGGGACTTTTAGTATCGTGCGCGCCTATGGGTATCGAAAATTCACAGCCTGGCTCTAAAGGTAAACTGTTTTTGCCTGTCCGTTTCTTGTATGGTCTTTTGGCCCCCCGCGCCTATAGCGTCATTATGTTCGGTGCTTTGTTTTGCACCCTTGCAGTAAAGCTCTTTCACGCCTGGCGTATCGCCCTGGTCAATGAATATCTTAGCTGGATTCTCGTCGATGTTGCTGTGCTGTTAGGCATTGAAGTTGTTCTGGCGCTTGTGTGCTTTCGCTGGCCTCGCCGATGGGTCATCCGCGCAGCCTGTGTTTTTGCTGCTGTTGTATGTACATATTCGGTGATGAGTGCCGGCTGGCTGATAAGAACCGGAACGCAAATTTTACCCACCGTCCTTTTGCCGCTAATTCGTGCCCCTCTAAACTCATTAAGTATAATCGGTGTCAATCTTGCAAAGATGCCGGCCGCCGCCGTAATCCTGCTGGGGCCAAGTGCCGTTGCTCTTACCTTTTTCTTTTTCGTTTTGGCAAAGCCGCAGCTGCCTAATTACAACCGCAAGCTTTTCACAGGTAGAATTATAATTTCCGTTGTGCTCATTTTTATCGCCGTCCTGGCCCGCGGCGCAGCGGCCAGACAGGGCTCAGTACAAGTCGTTTCTGAGGGCCTGCGCTATAATTGTCAATTGAGGGCCGTAACGTGTTTTCTTCTGTCGGATTTCGGCCGACGTGCTAGGGCCGATTTGGCCAACGCCGAGCGGAAGATGCCGGCCTTTGACGAAATAGAAATCGTGCTCTCACCGAAACCACAGCGGATAAACTATAATGTAGTTGTGGTTGTCCTTGAGGGTGTTCAATACCAGTACACCTCACTTTATAACAAAGAAAATAATTTGACACCCTTTCTTGCCACTTTGGCCGGGGCCGGTGTGGAATTTACTAATACCCGTTCGACGCTTACCCATACCACAAAGGTCCTGTTTAGCCTTTTAACCGGCCGGTTCCCTTCAGTCTCTCAGGATATTGCCGAGGCCGTCCCACTCGCAAAGCCGTATGCCGGCCTTGCCACGATTCTAAAACAAAACCTGAACTTCCGAACCGCGTTTTTCCAGTCGGCGAAGGGCAACTTCGAGTCTCGACCGGGATTGGTTTACAATCTCGGCTTCGAGAAGTTCTGGGCCAGGGATGATTTGCATGACCCTAACGCCTTTCTTGGCTATCTGGCCTGTGATGAGTTTTCAATGTTAGAACCGATTGTCGAGTGGATAAATGCTGATAACAAGCCGTTTTTCCTGACGATTCTTTGTTCGGTTACCCATGATCCCTATGAGGTTCCTGAGTGGTTTGCGACCCCGGCCAAAGAGCCGGTGGAGCGATATCGGCAGGCAGTTTTTTACACCGACAAATTTTTGGCCGCGCTGGATGTCGAGCTTGCCAAGTTAAATCTTACAGGCGAGACTATTTTTTGCGTTATCGGAGACCACGGCGAAGCGTTTGGCGAGCACGGCCTACTCGGCCATGAGAGAATAGCTTTTGAGGAAGTCCTGCGGATACCATTTTGTTTGAGAGTACCGTTTTCAGTTGAGCCGGCAACTAAGGTTACTCAAGCCGTTAGCTCTGTTGATTTGACCCCGACGCTGCTGGCTCTGTTGGGTTTCGATACCAGTACAGCTGGCTTTGACGGACTTAATGCGCTGGGGCACATACCGGATGACCACAAGGTATATTTCTCCGGCTGGCTACACCAAAGCCCGGCAGGCTTTGTAACAGCGGGTCACAAGTTCATATACTATCCCACAACCCAAATGGCCTCTGTCTATGATTTGCGGAGCGACCCGCTCGAATCGGCCAGAATTGAGCTGCCACAGCAACAAGCACAGGAAATCGCCGACGAGATTATCACCTGGCGAAAGAACAGCATTTTTCAACTCGACCAGGAGAGGACCGGCAAAAAGATGCTTTTTGACTCCTGGTTTTGCCGGTGGAACAACCGGGTTGCCTCGGTCAAGTATCACCCAGAGAAGTAAAGATTAACTAATGCACCTGATTTGCCCCTATGCGGATGGCCTATACATCCCTCAGCCGTTCATTTTGTTCGCAAATATGTTGTTTTTTGTAAACACAAGCCAAAACTCCCTGCCATATAGGCCTTATGGGCCTAAATGTATGTGAAAATGGATGGATTAGATATAATCGGCGTTGATAAAAAACAACACGCATTCAAAATACAGTGCCGTCTCTTTTCGTGGAAGGGCATGTATGTCCAACGTAACTATTTATTTTGCAAACCGTTAAGCGAAACGGTACATATTGTTGCTTTTAATCCCTTTTACTGGCATATTTTTTGCAGGTTTTGTAACCTTTCAGCCTTGCGAGGTAACGATATTGGGCGGGACCTCGTGAAATTGAGAAGAAGGAGGAGGAAGGGCCCGCCCGATTTTAGAAAATCTCAGGATTGGTTTTGCCGCGTTTGAAGGCTGGCGGCGGCCGATTTTGCTAAGTAGATGCGGAGCCGCACCGGAGGAAGGGCGACTCCGTTTTTTTTCTGCGCGCTGTTTAGTCGTTACTTCTGAAACGCCCCCACGGGTCGCTCTTGCCGACGGCTTTGGGTCAATTTTCCCTACTAAAGATTGCCTCCGGGGTGTATAATCGAGCCTGTTATGCAGCGCAGCGTTTACAGAATTATCGACGCCAATTTCAACCGCGCCCGCGAGGCGGCTCGTGTGATGGAGGAGTTCTGCAGATTTGCGTTGAATTGCCAGGCGTTGAGTGCCCGTGCCAAGCAGCTTCGCCACGAGCTTTCAGCCGTCATTGGCAAGCTGGATGCTGCCCGACTTATCACAAGCAGAGATACGCTCGGCGATGTAGGAGTTGGCCAAACAGTCGATAACCAGCTTAAACGCGGAAACTTGCGTGATTGTTTTACTGCCAGCTGCAAACGCCTTACCGAGAGCTTGCGCAGCCTCGCTGAGACTACCCAAACGATAGACCCTTCGGCGGCCCAGATGCTCGAAAAGCTTCGGTTTGACGCCTATGCACTTGAGAAAGATATTGTCATTTTCGGTGATACGAGCGAAAAGTTCAAACGGGTCAGCCTGTATGTAATAATCAGCAGCAGCCTGCCCGTGGATGTGCTTTCCTTAACTGGTCGGTGCGCGGCCGGTGGCGCCGATTGTATTCAGCTTCGGGCAAAGGATATTGACGACGATGAGCTTTTTGCCCTTGCTCTGGAATTTGTGAAAGTCTGCAAAGATGCGGATGTTTTAAGCATAATAAACGACCGGGTTGATATTGCAGGCGCCGCTGGCGCCGACGGTGTGCATCTCGGCCGGAATGATTTACCGGTAGAACAGGCCCGTAAACTCGAATTGACGCCGTTAATCATTGGCAAGAGTACGCATTCGCTCGAGCAGTTGCGTGCCGCTTGCTCACAGCAGCCCACTTATGTAAGCCTGGGCCCTGTTTTTTCGACCGGCACGAAGCCTGATGTCGAACCTGTTGGTGTGGACTATGTCAGCGAGGCGACGAAAGCTTTGGCCGATACCGGCATGGGCCACGTTGCTATCGGTGGGATAACTCTGGACAACATCGAGAAGGTCCTCGGTGCAGGTGCAAGGGCAATCGCTGTTTGCTCGGCAGTAACCGAGGTGGGGGACCCGAAAGCCGCCTGCAGGGCATTCAAGGAGGGAATATCCGCTTTCAAGCGGGATTGATATTTGGGCTGTAGCAACGGGTTTTGGGGTGCCAGAATCCAGCTGCGATTGAAAAAAAGAGCGTTAGGAACACAGCTCGGGGGGCGGAAAAATCGGGAGAATTTGGGAAATTTGGCGGGCGCTTGTGGGTTTTCCATTGGTGAGGAACTGCGGGTGCAGTGCCGGGGGGAGGGGCAGAAACCCTGATTACGGGCTCGAAAACGGGGATTTTGGGTTGGGTGAAGGTCGTGATTTTCGGGCTGTAAGTAGGTGTAGCTACTAATTATCCACGAGCGGCAGAATTTTTTGGAAGAGGCTTAAAGATGTTGTGTCATCTGAACGTATGGGCGGTGAAAACGGTCATAGACGAGGGCAGTTAAGAGAGCGGCTTTGTCGCGAAACCTAAGTTCTTTATTGCAAGGAGGTTACAGGTTTTCCGGCCGGGCAAAAAACATCGTGGTAGAAAATATTAGAAATATTGTCTGGAATCTTTAATTTGCCGACAGGCTGGCGCTACAATTAAGGCTTGAGTTATCAACAGCTTGTCCACAATTGGGCGACGATTTGTTATGGGGGAATTTGGGTGCCCAAGTTGTGTAGGTTTCCCAGATTGACGGGGAGGTCGTTATGAAACGGGCCGGATGACGAAGGCGGAGCGGCGTTTTTGGGGCAAAAATGGTGGTGGAGGAATTTAGGTGGGCGTGGGCACCCTTGTTTTTGGGCGGAAAATGGGGGTGGGGAGTTTGGAGACGTTCGACAAAGTGTTTCAAAGTGTGAAAAGTTTGGAAAAACTCAGAAAAAGGGGTGAAGTTGCGCTCGAATAAGTGTTTGAAAGTGTTTCAAAGTGTGAAAATTTAGGAAAATT
>CAZENQ010000022.1:0-38834 GCA_964513655.1 uncultured Pirellulales bacterium
AAGGGATTTATGGTATCCCCCTTGATGTTTCCGCCAATACGGTTTTTCTGTTTGTTCTATTAGGGTCGATGCTCGATAAGGTCGGCGCGGGACATTTTTTTAATGACCTCGCGATTTCTTTACTTGGTAGATTCAAGGGCGGTGCCGCGAAGGCGGCCATTGTCTCGAGCGGACTGACGGGGCTTGTCTCAGGTTCAAGCATAGCCAACGTGGTTACAACAGGGACGTTTACGATTCCATTGATGAAGAAGGTCGGCTATCCCGGCAAGATTGCAGCGGCCACCGAAGTCGCAGCAAGTACCAACGGGCAGCTAATGCCGCCGATAATGGGTGCGGCGGCGTTTATCATCGCCGAGTATCTGGGCGTGTCCTATCTCGAAGTTATAAAGGCAGCTGCCATTCCCGCCTTTGTATCCTATTTTGCGCTTTTTTATATTGCCCATCTCGAGGCCTCAAAACTTGGGATGAGGCGTTTGCCTAAATCTGATATTCCCGCTTTTTTTACGGTTCTGAAAAGCAGGTTTTATTATCTCATTCCGTTAGTAGCTTTAATATATGAATTGATTGTTGTACGGCACAGTCCGAAGCTGGCGGCTTTTAATGCGATAGTTGTCCTGATGGTGATTGTCTTCGTAAAGGAAGTCATCAAGGCAATCAAAGACGAAACGGGTATTTATGGAGCAATTATCAACAGCGCCAAGACCATTGGTGAAGGCCTGATTGCAGGTTCGAAAAATATGCTCTCTGTTGCAGTCGCGACAGCTGCGGCGGGGATTGTTGTGGGTATCGTCGCAATGGGCATTGGCAGCATGGTTGTTCAGATTGTAGAGATACTTTCGGCCGGCAATATCTTCCTCCTGCTGTTTATAACGGCCATCGCAAGCCTGATACTTGGAATGGGGCTGCCGACGACGGCAACCTATATTGTTATGGCATCGATAACGGTTCCTGTAATAATAAAGCTAAGTTCCACAAGCGGCATTAGTCTTATCCCGGCAATAGCCGCTCACTTATTCTGCTTTTACTTCGGCATTCTTGCCGACGATACGCCGCCCGTTGGACTGGCCGCATATGCCGCGGCGGCTATCGCAAAATCCGACCCCATACAGACGGGATTGCATGGGTTTCTGTACGATTTAAGGACTGCTGTTATTCCCTTTATGTTTGTCTTTAACGCGGAACTTATTCTTTATGGGGTCAATAACTGGTCTGCGGCGCTGCTTATATTTACAATGGCGATATTTGGGGCATTTGCCTTTGCAAACGCCGTTCAGGGATGGTTTATAATAAAGAATAGATGGTATGAGATTCCCTTCTTCCTTGTTGCGTCGCTTATATTGTTTTATCCTGCTGTTATAACGAAGATCTTTAATCTGGATTATAGTCTTAGATATTACATGTACTTTGTTGGGATGGCAGTCTACGGCCTTGCCTATCTCGTCCAGAGGCTAAGGCTTAAGATATCGTAGGAGGCTCGCCTTGCTGGTGTGTTGACTGTAGGGTTTTTGAAGGTAAAATTATGGAATACGAGAAGATCTAAATTTGAAACTATCTTTTGGAGTGTGATGTGATGAGAGCAAAAGATAACAAAATCGATAGAAGAGGCTTTCTGAAGACGGTCGGGGTCGCGGGTGTTGGCTCTGTTTTTGTCTCCGCTCAAGTGAAAGCGATGGCAAGCAAGGAGCCTGAATCTATCCAAGTTCCGAGACGAAAGTTGGGCAAAACCGGTGTTGAGGTTCCGGTACTGTCTCTTGGTGTAGAGTTCAACGCCCTTGACAACCAAGTGGTCCTGCAGAAGGCCCTCGAGTATGAAGTCAATTACTGGGATACAGCCGAGACATATGCGGGTGGAAATGCTGCTCTTGGGGTGGGAAAATTCCTGCGGGAGAACCCTCATCTTCGAGATAAGATTTTCATTGTCACCAAGTCATCAGGGTCAAAAGGCAGCTACGATGAGCACAAGCCAGTCCCGGCAGATGTGGAAAAGTGTCTGCAGGCATCCTTGAAAAGGCTTAACACCAACTACATCGATCTGTACTTCAGCTTTCATGGGCTGTCCGACCCTGTTCATTTGACGGATGAAGTGAAGCGGTGGATCGAGAGCGCCAAGCAACGGAAACTAATTCGGTTTTTTGGTTTCAGCACACACGAGAACATGGCCCAGTGCCTCACTGCTGCCGCCAGGCTCGACTGGATTGACGCAATAATGACAGTCTACAATTTTAAACTCATACATGATACCGAGATGCAAGCCGCGATTGACGCGTGTCATAAAGCGGGTATAGGCCTGGTTGCTATGAAGACACAGGCGTTTGGGCAGAAATTTGAAACTGACCAGGACAAAAAACTGGTCAAGCATCTTCTCGAACGCGGCTTTACCGAAGGGCAGGCAAAGATAAAGGTTGTACTCGATGATAAACGGTTCAGCTCAGCCTGCGTGGGTATGGAAAGTGTTGCTTTGCTGGGGTCAAACGTTGCGGCAGTGCTGGATAAAACTGAGCTTTCCTGAGCTGGCCTGCAGCTGGCTTGCGGTTGCGAACTTTTTAGGAGTTTGATGTGATGAAAGCGAAAGATAAAGGAATCGATAGAAGAAATTTTCTGAAGACTATCGGGGCTACGGGGTTAGGCTCGGTTCTTGGCTCGGCCCAATTGAAAGCTGGGCTGGCGGACTCCAAAGCCTCTGAAAAACCAAAAAGGCCCGAGCCGCCAGAACTGCCGCGACGAAAGCTGGGCAAGACAGGCGTTGAGGTACAGATACTGGCTCTCGGAGGCGAATTTAACTTTCTCGACAACCAAATTATGTTAGAAAAAGCCCTCGATTGGGGCGTGAGGTATTGGGACACCGCACACTTTTATTCACGTGGAAACAGCGAACGCGGCATAGGCAAATTCCTCGCAAAGAACCCAGAAATCCGAAAGAAACTGTTCCTTGCCACAAAGGCGTCAGGGGCAAAAAGCGCGGACGAAATAGAACAGCGTCTTCAGATGTCTCTGCAAAGGATGAACACCGACTACATTGATTTGTACTATGGCGTGCATATGCTATCTGACCCCGCACGATTGACGGATGAATTAAAGCAGTGGGCCGAGAACGCAAAGAAACGCAAAGTTATACGGCTTTTCGGTGTCAGCACACACTCAAACATGACTGAATGCCTGGCAGCCGTGGCAAAGCTTGACTGGATTGATGCTGTTATGACAAGCTACAACTTCCGGCTGATGCAGGATACCAGGATGCTGGCCGCGATTGACGCATGCCATAAGGCGGGTATCGGACTTATCGCGATGAAGGTCCAAGGACACGGTCCGACAGTTCACTGGGCTGACCCGAGGTGTGACGTGGAAACCGAAGAGGATAAGAAACTGGTCGAACATTTCCTTAAGCGAGGCTTCACCAAAGGCCAGGCAAAGATAAAAGTTGTGCTACAGGATGAAAGGTTCAGTTCAGCCTGCGTCGCAATGGACGATGTCGCAATTGTGGCTTCAAATGTAGCGGCTGTACTCGATAAGACCAAACTTTCACAGGCGGATTCACGAGTTTTCAATGAATATGCCTGTGCGACGAGGGCCGGCTATTGTGCTGGCTGCGCTAGTATCTGCGAATCGGCCTTGCCGGACGCCACATGTATCAGTGAGATTATGCGTTATCTGATGTACTACAACAGCTACGGCCGAAAGGCCGAGGCAAAAGGACTTTTCGCCCAAATTCCTACGCACATGCGGAAAAAATTGCTCCGGACCGATTACAGCCGTGCCGAAGCCCGCTGTCCGCAACATCTGGCTATAGCTAAACTTATCACCGAAGCGGTAAGCAAATTAGCCTGATAGGTGCCCTGATACAGAGTTCCACCCCTCCCTGGACTCGGCCCGCGGGCAGCGATGTTGTGAAAAAAATAAATCTGTGTTGACAAGCAGCTTTAGTTTTTTGTATAATAACTGTGTTGCGACAGGCGGTTAGGCCAAATATTTATAGGGCAGTATTGCCAATAAAGAAATGCCGCAACGGGGAGACAAGGTGATGAGAAGTAATTATAAGAGCCTAAGTCTCCCTTGTTTTATGCGCACCACTTCTCATCTGCTGCGGATTAGTTGATTACTGTCATACCGGACGTGAGGGACATGAGTTTTAAGGTCCTCGATGAAACGCAGCCCGTCCTTCCAGTATCCCGCCGTAGGCTTTAACTCAGAATGAAAGCTCGAGAAATAGCGGTTTATATTGTCAACCAGAAGTTCCCTTACGTATTTGCTGACCATCGATGCCAGCGAGACCGGCAAGAATTTATCATCAGCGCCGACCGTGAAATGCAGACGCATCTGCCTGCCGTCGGCCTGCAATTTATAGCTGCTGTTGGTCGGGCTTTCGCGCAGAATTTTCAATTCCATATCTGCAAACATCCGCTGCAGGATTCTTCGATACCGAACGCGCCCGCCCTGCCTGTCGATTATGACCTGTAAATCGTCTCCAGCAAAATTATCGTAAGCTGCCTTTATAAGCTGCGCGGTAGCGGTAAAAAGAACGCTGGCCTTGTTTTTGACCGTGCCCACCAATTTGTTATAGTGCGCAACGTCCAGACAGCAACTTCTGAGCCCCAGCAGTTCAATGCCATTTGAGGCCAGGTCCTCAGCCAGCACCGCCGAGGCGATTTCCATATCAGCTTCATTGGCCGCAAGCTCATCACTTCCGGCTTCTTTATACCAGGGGTAATCAGCTATTCGCTCAAGGCAATCCGGACACAACACCGCCAGCAACTCAGTCAATGTCCTCGGCTCTTTACCGAGGCATCTCAGGAACGCCCGGACCGTTCGTTTCAGGTGCTTGATTCCGAGTGACCTATTGAATGCCTTTTTGCTGTCGGCAATGAGCAGCCGGCCAGCGAGGTGTCGCCTTTTATCGCCGACGCTCTTGCCCAAAACCTGCCAAAGGTCGGCTGTCAACAGATGATGGGGAAGCAGAAAAGTGCTCGACGACACAACCAGCGGCCCCAGAATAGGCCCGAAACCAGCTTCGTCGATTCCAACCAGAACTACCATCCTTGTTACCTTTACCTTCCTTGCAATAACTATCCCCGGTGCGACTCGAACGCACAACCTCTGGCTCCGGAGGCCAGCGCTCTATCCAATTGAGCTACGGGGACCAAAATCACTATATTCTGTTATGCCAAAACGGTGAAAAAGTCAAGAACATAACTGCTGGAATTAGCCGGTACTTACGCTCATATAGCAACTTTGCGCTTAAGGATTTCGCCTCAATATGTTATAATAACATAAGTTACAAAGGGTGTTCGTTAAATGTCAAAGAATAAACCACTTTTGCAGCGCAAAACAGCGGTAGGTGCGCTTCTGCTGTTAGTCGTCCTTTCCGAGGCGGCACTTGCAGGCCCGGCGGATTTCAATATCGACGGGGTATTTGAAGTGGCGCTGGATCTGCCCCGGATATTGTTTTTACTGAAGCGGGACCCCAACGGACAGCCGTTAGAATACCAAGGTGAATTCCTGGTAAACTGGGCGTTTCTCGATACCGGGGCATCCGGCATCTTGCTCTCACGTGAAACAGTCACTCAGCTGGAAATAGACATCGACCCCAATGCCCAGTACATTGATGTCGGCGTCGGAGGCACTGAATTCTTTGACGTTTCGGAGCCCTTGTACATAGGCACGGCCGCCCACAACGACCCCGACCCCAATGACCCGAACCATTATCTGCCATTAATGGGGCCCTGGGGCTTTCAGGTCAACCAAAGCTTTGCCGGAGAGTTTCCGAACGAGCCCATAGACCTTCTCGGAATGCCGGTAATGGCCGGCAAAACTGTAGTGTTAAATGCAGGCGCCGTAAACCGCCTCGATTACTTCTCCGCCGATATCAGAGAGCCGAACGACCCGACAATCCCCGAAGTTGATTTCACAGTGCCGTTGAGGCAGGACAAATATATTATGCCGAAAGACCCAAATAATATCCCACCTTTGCCTGTGCTTGCCTACAATCCGGTTATCGACAACATCACTACCGAATACAACGGCAAAAGTTTCACCACAAGCTGGATTCTCGATACGGGTGGTACGCTCAGTCTAATGTCAACGTCACAGGCAGCAGCATTAGGTCTTACCGACTCGGACGGTACGCCGCTGATTGTGCCGGACTTTAGTATCCCAATCGGAGGGATTGGGGAAGACGTTAATATACCAGGCTTTCAAATAGACAATCTCATAATACCCACCCTCAACGGTTACAGCCTCATATTTAACAACGCCCGCATCGGCGTCCACGACATTGGGATTGTCGATGAGGAAACGGGCGAACTCATCATCCTCGACGGCATTTTTGGAAGTAATTTCCTATGTGCCTCGGCGAAGCTCGAGGGCGGCTGGCCCATTGACTTTGCCGCGGGCCCCTTTGAAAACATAGTTATCGATATGCACAACGGCCTTTTGGGCTTTGATGTTAATGATGCTTACCCGTTACCGAGCTGCGGTGACCCCCAGCACCCTCAGCCGGGAGGCGATTTTACCGGCGACTGCAGAGTCAACTTTCTCGATTTACATGTCCTGACTGAAAACTGGCTGCGCGATGATTGTAGTGTTGGCAATAGTTACTGCCAGGATGCAGACATGGACAAGACCGGCACAATCAATTCGGTTGATTACGCCCTTCTGACCGAACAATGGTTCAACTCGCCTTTCAGTTCAACCTGTGGCGACGCCGAGCACCCCTGGCGCAAGGCGGACTTGAACCGTGATTGTTCTGTCGATTTACATGACCTGTGGGTTCTTACGGAAGAATGGGTCAACGACTGTGATTGGCTCAATTGGAACTGCCGCGGCGCCGACATAAACTCAGACAAAATCGCAAATTTTGCCGATTACGCTGAGCTTGTCCGTGCAGTCCAATAATGATCTGAACGGTCTATCCCCACCACCTTCGCCACCTATCAATTCCGACTTGCCAGCCCGACGAACTGTTTGACACGGTAGCAGTTTAGAAATATCATTATGCCGTTATTTCTTCGGTAGACTGCCAATGAGAATTCTAATTGATTTTTTATATCTGCTGACCGCTATAGTAATAAGCCCCATTGTTCTGTACCGGATGGCGAGATACAAACGCTATCGGGCAGGCTGGGCCAACAGATTCGGCAAAATCGCTTGCAAAGACCCGCAAAAAAAATGCATCTGGATTCACGCCGTAAGCGTAGGTGAGGTCAACGCAACCAAAACAATCGTCAAGGAACTTCAAAACAGGTTCGCCGACTTTGAAATCGTAATGAGCACCACTACCGATACCGGCTTTGCCCGCGCAAGTGCCCTTTACGGAAACGACCTGGCGGTCTTCTACTTTCCACTCGACCTCTCATGGACAGTGCAACGTGCTTTTCGCAACATCAACCCGGCCATCTGCTTGCTCATCGAGCAGGAGGTCTGGCCCAATTTTGTTACCATTGCAGACCAGCTCAATATCCCTGTTGTCGTAGTAAACGGTAGGATAAGCGACAAAGGTTTCGCAAGATACCGCAAGATAAAGCCAATCGCGAAAAAGATATACCGTAAAGTCAATCTTGTCCTTGCACAGACGGATGAATATGGCCAGCGTTTCAAGGAAATCGGCTGCGCTGAAGAAAAAGTCCTCGTTACCGGCTCACTAAAATACGATACGGCGCAGGTGACCGATAAAGTCGATGGCGCCGACGAACTTGCTGACCAGCTTAATATAAAAGGCCAAAGGCTGTGGGTGACAGGCGGAACCGGAAACGATGAAGAAAAGATACTGCTCGATGTCTACCAGAGCTTAAAACAACAGGAGAAGTACAGTGATTTGCGTTTTGCTGTTGTCCCGCGCAAGCCTGAAAGGTTTGACGAGGTGGCGCAGTTGATAAAACAGGCAGATTTACCTATTGTCCGTTACAGCCGGATAAAGGATGGTACCCCCCTGCCACAGCAGGACAAGCAGGCCGTAATACTCGGCGATACTATGGGCGATTTGCGGAAGTTTTATTCAATCGCAAGTATTATTTTCGTCGGCCGGTCGCTCGTGCCGATGGGAGGCTCCGATATGATGGAGGCAGCAGCGCTGGGCAAATGCACCCTCTTTGGCCCATATACTTTTAATTTCAAACAAACCGTCGGTGCACTCCTGCAGGGCCAAGGCGCCATTCAGGTCAAAGATAAAGATGACCTGCTGCAAACAATGCAAAAGTGCCTCACCGACCCTAACTTCGCCCAGAAAATCGCCCAAAACGGACAAAACGTAATCAAACAAAACCAGGGCGCAACACAAAAAACCATAGACCAAATCGCAAAATTGCTAAATCCCGCCTGATAAAACGACTTGCCCGGCGTCTATTTTTTCACCCTCTCAGCCAGTGCTTTCATGTGTTCCGGTGTGGTTCCGCAGCAGCCGCCGATGATATTGAAGCCGGCGGAGTGGATTTCTTTAGCCGCTTCTGCGAATTCATCGGGAGTTACTTTATAGATGGCTTTGTCCTCGATTAGTTCCGGCCTGCCCGCATTCGGCTCCGCCAACAGAGCAGTTTTTCCCTGAACCTCTGAGGAATAAATATGCGCAAGTTTGACGTATTGGTCCAGCGTTAGACCGCCGCAGTTAAAACCGATAGCATCCACTTCGAACTCGACTATTTTTGAAACAGCCGAGGCCACATCGACGCCCATCATAGTTCTAAAGTCTTCGCCAGCCGGGTCGTAAGCAAGCAATACAAATACCAGCAAGTCGCTGACTGATTTGACCGCTTCTACCGCAACCGTTGCCTCATCGAGAGCGGTCATCGTCTGGATTATAAAACCATCCACCCCCCCCGCCGCAAGAGCTCCCGCCTGCTCAGCGAAGGCGTCTTTCAGTTCTTCCGGCTTCAGGCTTCCCAAAGGCTCTAAGAAATCACCGCTTGGGCCGATATCGCCTAAGACATATTTTTCGTCTCCTGCCGCTCGCCAAGCAATTTCAGCCGCCACGGTATTTATCTCTACAACCTTGTCGGCCAAGCCGTGACGGGCCAGAGCGTACCTGTTGGCCCCGAATGTATTGGTCAGGACCGCATCGCTGCCGGCTTGCAGATAAGAGCGGTGAATATCCAAAATGATATCGGGCGAGTCGATATTCAGATAATCGTTGCACGTACCTGCTTCGATGCCGTGGGCAATCAGCTCCGTCCCCATCGCCCCATCCAATATAAACACTCCCCGGGCAATCCTGTCTTTCAAACTTATCCTGGCCATAAAGAAACTCCCACATTATTTTACCATTATCCATCTGCAACGCATATACGATAAGAAAGTCTATTTACGAAGCGCCACGGGTGCGAGTTCGCCTGCTGGGCCTTCGAGTTCAAGCACAACGATGGTGTCTATATCCTGCTGATGCTCTCTCGGTACCATAACCTCAATCCCCTCCCGCGTCTGTTTTACTGCAGCAGTGCCACCGGTCAATACTGAGCTGGACAGTATTGTAGCCGGAATCGGGGGTAGTCTCAGCCCGTCACTCTGCCAATTCAATACGTGGACATAGATGCGGTTATCTTTGTGGGTCGAGGCTCCCCAATCGCCCGGCTTAAACGGCCCACCTCTCGTGGCGTAGATGCTCTCGCCGTATTTTTCAAGCCACTTGCCGATTTCTCTTAGCCGTTTGACCTGTCGCGGTTCTATCCGGCCGTCCGGCATCGGCCCCACATTAAGCAGCAAGTTTCCATCGCCCCCAACGGTTCGCACAAGTGTGTCGATACACTCTTTTAGTAACTTCATCTCGTCGTTGGGCTTCCACGCCCACTGCTTGCAGAGAGTCATGCAGGTTTCCCATGGCCGGTCCGTTTGGAAGGTGCCGATTTCCTGCTCCGGCGTATCAAAATCGCCGGCATAATCTTTGTCTTTCTTTGTAGTGCCCTTGCCGTCCACACGCCCCTTGTCGACACGATTGTTGATGATTATGCCGGGCTGCAGGGCCTTGACGTATTTATAGAGCATTTTACCGTGCTCATGCGTCCAGTAAGATTCCCAGTAGCCATCAAACCACAAAACTTCAAGCGGGCCGTAATTATCAACAAGCTCATTGAGTTGGTTTTTCATATAAGTGACATAACGCTCGAAGTCGGCGCCTTCGACCGGACGCTTGTCCCCCGCCCCACGGGGCAGATAGTCCGGATGATACCAGTCGATAATCGAGTAGTATAAAGAGAACTTGATTTTCTGTTTCTTACATTCCTCGGCCAACTCGTTTAGAACGTCGCGCTCAAATGGTGTCGACATGATATCGTAACCGGTGTATTTCGAATCGAAGATGCAGAAACCATCATGGTGCTTGCTGGTAACCACAAAGTATTTGGCTCCGGCCTCCTTGGCAATGCCGACCCATTCTTTGGCACCGAAGTTCACGGGATTAAATTTCTTGTAGAGGTTGTCATATCTGTCAATTGGGATTTCTTTGCCGCGGGACCAGCCTATCTCAGTTCCCTCGAGGCTCACCGACCCCCAGTGGATGAACAGCCCGAACCGGCTCTCGCGCCACGGCTGCATCTGCTGTTCATCGACCCGCAGATGTTCCTGAGACTCCGCAAGATTTTTCGCGTTGGCTTTTTGCACAGAGCAACCTAGTGCTAAAAATATAGACAATGCAGCACAAATTATAAACGGCCACTTGTTAGACATCTCTGCAATACCTCCCGGTTTGCTATCAGCGGATTTCTACTGCTCAATCATTTCATCGTCGACGATTTTATAAATATGTTCAAAGCCCCGCGGTTCGGGCCGCGTGAAAAGACGGTCGCGCTGCCTGTCGGTAAAGCTCGCTGGTTTTATAGACCTCAAGTTTAGGTTAACCTCTACTGAATCCTCGACTGCTTGTTCGCCATAGGTGGTTATTTTTATGCCAGCCGGAACCAAAAATCCTTCGAGAACCTCTTTGTATTTATCCATCTCCACAACAGCAACAGCTTCTCCACGGACGTCGAAATATTCAATCTTCTCAACCAGATAATCACAGCAGTCGACGTATATCCTCTTTTGTATCACCCCCTGGTTGCTGTGTGTGGTCAGTACATCGAAGCCGTCCTCATTCGATAGGGACCAATTGCCCTGGTCGCTGTCAATTGCCACAATTCCAAGGCCCTCAAGCACCAGTTTAGGACTAATCATAAGCATTTCCGGACAATTTGCATCAGACCATCGGCCCCACCAGTAGCCGCTAATCTCTTTAGGCTCCATCGCCAGCCAAAACTCACCTTCATTTGAGCCGAGAACGATTCCCTTGGCATCGAAAGCCACGTCACCCTGCAGGTAGATTTCAGCCGGCGGATTAGCCCAGACCTTGACGGGAAAATTTTCTTTGTGCTTCTTGCCCCCGTCATAATACTGCAGACGGCATTGGCCGTTGGCCTTTAGGGACACTGCATTCTCCGACCGCGCATTTAGAACATCCAGAGATTGCACGACCGTTTGCTTGCCGGGACAAATCCGCTTCGGAATTTTTAACTCCGGTGTGCAGCCACAAACAATTAAAGCCGCTGCAAACAAGTGCACGAGTAACTTGCGATTTTGCTGTGCATACCTCAACTTTGTAAATCCACCTGTAGTATCTGGCCTAACTGTGACGATAACTGCTCAATCTCTTCCTCAGTCAGATGAGGATTTATTACCTCGACGATTTGCTTGCCGCCCGCTATCCTCAGTCGCCAAGTCTCTACGTCATCCTGCTTCTCGGACGACTCGTATTTTAGACGCCTTTTGCGCATCAAAATCAGCGCCAGAACAAAGCGAAAATTTATCTTTTCCTGCTCGGCCTCCCGGGCCAGCCGCTCGAAAAATGCCATCAGCATCTCATCGTCTACAAATATATGCTTTTTCTGGTCCGGCTGCGGGAGTTTGGTCTTCCAGTAACAAAACACATCCGGCTGTTTCTCCTGCCAGTACTCAGAGCAAAAATCCCGCCTGGCCAATCCCTCATCGGTCTGGACCAAAGCGGCAAAGTACTCCTCGCCGTACTCAATCTTCCTGTCTGTGCCCGAGCAAAGGCCCAGCGGCTTACTTACTTCCCATTCATCCATTCTCAGAGCCTCTTTGCAATTTCTGAGCTACTTTTTCCACTTCAGTCCAGACACGGAGAAAATTACCTCCCCATATCTTAAGGATGTCATCTTCGGAATATCCTCTTCTAACCAGTTCAATGGTAACATTCAGCGCTTCAGAATGGTCATTGAAGCCCGGAATGCCGCCGCCGCCGTCAAAATCGCTGCCGATACCGACATGGTCGATTCCGGCAACCTTAACGGCATGCTCTATATGGTCAACAAAAACATCTACGTCAGCCGAGGGCGGGTATTTAATATCGATTTCCTTCATTTTATCAAGGAACCGGGGAGTTTCAATTGTTCCCTGGTCCAGCTGCTCTACCACATCGCTTAAGGCCTTATCGCGCTGGGGTGAATCCGGTTTCAAGAAGCCGCCAAGCGCCACAATCTGAATAACACCTCCATTTTTTGCAAGCGCTTTTAATTGCTTATCATTTAAATTCCTTGGATGCTCCCAAAGTGCCCGGCATCCAGAATGCGAGGCGATAACAGGCGCTCTGGAGACTTCAACAACGTCATACAAGGATTCCTCAGAAATATGGGAGACATCAGCTATCACGCCCAGCCGATTCATTTCCGCAACAACTTCTCTGCCGAATTCACTCAGGCCATCGTGCTCGCTTTCCTTGTCGCCAAGTTTCTCCTTTGGCTTGCATGAGTCGCAAATGTCATTATGGCCATTATGGCTCAACGTAATGTACCGGACACCAAGATTATAAAACTCTTCAATTTTGGAGACATCTTTGCCAATTGCAAAGCCGTTCTCTATACAAATCATAATAGCTTTCTTGCCGGTCTTTGCAATACGTTCGACGTCTGCGGGTGATGTGGCAAGCTCACAGCGGTCGGGATACATCTTCTCGGTCAAACGGTGTATTGCCTCTAATTGCGCCATCGCGGATTCATATGCCTCTTTGTACCCTTGCTCATCGCGTTCTTTCTGTTTTACATATGCAGCCAGGAACACTCCGTCGACACCGCCTTTATCCATTTTAACGAGATCGCATTTCAGTTTTGGATTGTCTATCCCCGGGTCAAGCGCCTCTGTGGCGTAGTTGGTGTCAGGTATGTCAACATGTGTGTCAATGGTCAGCGCGTTTTCGTGGATCACGTTCGCTATATCCATGATTTGCCGGTCTGTCATAGTCTGCTGTGAACACCCTACAAAGGTTGCCGTCAGGACTACAAGTGATAGACCAGTTGGTCGTTTCAAAAACATGATAAGAACCGCATTGTGGTCCTAATACTCAACGCTGCTATTCGAATCTGAGCCATTGGCATATGTTTTGCGCCGTCTTAGGTCCTATGCCATGAACTTTCTGCAAATCATTGCAATCTCGAAAGGCCGGGTTATCGGTACTGCCAAAATTCTCGCGGTAAGCGACTATCGCCGCAGTTCGGACAGTCCCAATACCAGGTAATCTTACCAGTGAAGCCACTGGTGCTTCGTTTGGATTTATTCGGCTGTCGAGCCATATCTGGGATGATTGACCCGGATCGGCAAGACCGTTAACCACAAAACCAACGGAAAAGCAAACAGCTGCACCGGCAGCAATAACAAACGCAAATGATTGGACCCTGTTTTGCTCAATATCGGGCTGCCGGATAAAGCTATCGGTCGCCATTGCTAATCTTCAGCTCAAGTGTGCCGATTGACGTTATTTTTTGTTAATCCTGGGTATCACTCACCAGGTGAAAATTGCATCATGCAGCTTCTTCAAGGTTCGAAACGATTTTTTGGACTCAAACTGCTCGGTCAGCAGCCCGCTGTTGGCTATGGCACTGTCTTTTACATCGGCGAGGTTCGAGTATGTCACCACGTCAACGAACGGTTTGCTAAGCGCTATCTTATAGAACTGCTCAATCCACTGCCCCTGTCGTGACTGGTCCCATTCCTGGTGCCATATGCCGGCGACCTTGCCATCGTGTAATCCGGCGCCGTTCTGGCTCGGAACTTCCACGTCGGTTATGTATAACGGCTTGGCTATCGGCGCAAAGTAATCCAAAACCGCCGATATCTGCATCATGTCCCTGACGTGCATACCAGCCTGGTTCTTGCCAAAACGCATTTGCAATCCAAATGCATCAAAATTAATCCCACTCTGGACCACCATATCAACATAGACCAATGGTGGTATGGTACCAGGTGTCGTTGCGTAATATTCTCCCCATGGGTTGCTGATTTCTATTATCTTCAAAGCCCTGTCACTGGCAGTTTTTACGGCCATATTCGCCGCGCGCGTCATCTCCAAAACCTGCTCAAAGCTAAAACCGAAATAATTAAATGCGTTCAGGCCGCTTATAACACGCCACGCCCGAACGATACCTGAATACCGCGCAACTATTGTCGAAATGAATTGATACGCAGTTTCACGGACCTTCTCAAAACCCGGATTGCCGCGAAGTAGCCACTTGGGCAGATACTCTTTCGAGAAACAAAGAAGCGGACCTGCACCAACGGCTAATTTCTTCTTGCTAAGCACTTCAACGCACGTATCCATCGCTGAGAAATCGTAAGTGCCTTTATTAGACTCTATCTGGGCCCAATTCACAGGCACCATCACAAAGCCGAACAATTTAAGCAGTTTCTCAAGATAGCCGGGATTAATAACACCTCTTGGGTCTATTCGACAGCCGAGGCAGCCTCGGCCAAAGCCATGGTTCTCGTTCTTTATATCGAAAAGCGAGTCTGCATGTTTCGCTGCCAGTTTCTCAGAGAAAACTATGGCTTTTTTAAGGGATTCATCGGCTAATTTAGAAGCTAATGGCGGCTCAGAGATATTTTGAATTGCCTGAATAAATAAATCCTGGGCCTCTCCGGAAATGTCCTCCAGGCCTTCTATCTCGTCAAAGAACGACCAATCTTCCCGCTTATTAATGGTTTGCATCAACTTTGCCCGCGCTATCTCGACATTCAAGTTGTATGGTTCAGCTCTTTCCGGCAGACAGGTCGTTGGCAGAAGTACCTTACCAAAACCCTCGATCGGCCACAACAAAGCCAGTCCCGCCGTCTCCAGACTAGGCTTTTTACACTCAATCATGCCGTTCTTGAAAGCGATCTGCGCCCGACGAATAGCGATGCCATCGGTCCCGAAAAGATAAGCACCACATAACGTGAATTTATCAATAACCTTGCCGTTTTTAAAAACCTGGAATTTCACTTTTGCCCTTAACTTATCACCATATAATACTTAGCGTTTAATTTTCTTTTGCCAGCGGCCGATTATAGCAATTACACACCCAAACGCAATCCAAACTTTATCCTTTGTTGATTTTGATTGTGTTAGTAAGTACATAAATACAGAATTCTCATAAAACCTGAGTTTTTTGGCCGTAGCATACATCGGCTTGGTACAGTCAATTTCTTGTTGAATTTATGTCCACCTGCGTTAGAATATGACTCGCGAGTTTTGATTAAATTCGTCTTTACCAATCACGAATTACGTTGTCTTAGAGAAAGGCTCAAAAATGACGAACAAAAAAGATTCCATATCACGTCGCAACTTCATAAAAAATTCCATTGTTGGAACGACTGCATTGGCCTCTGCGCCGATATTGGCTTCTTGCGCGTCGGCGGCTAAAACACCGGCCGGACAGAAAAAAGGGGGCCCTTTGCGATTGGGAGGTCCCATTTTTGAAAAATTTGACGGCCCGGACGCCTGGGTCCAAGTTCTCAGGCGCCTCGGCTACCGCGCCGCCTATTGCCCGGTGGGCGTTGAAGAAAAAGACGACGTCGTCAACGCTTACGCCAGAGCTGCTCAAAAAACCGACATAATCATTTCGGAAGTCGGGGCTTGGAGCAACCCAATTAGCCGAGATGAAAAAATGCGAAAGCAAGCCATCAAAAAATGTCGCGAACACCTGGCACTGGCTGACCGAATCGGGGCAAACTGCTGCGTTAATATCAGCGGCTCACGACATGAAAAACAGTGGGCCGGCCCGCATAAGGACAACCTAACGCCAGAGACCTTCGAGATGATTGTTGAGACAACACGCACAATCATCGACGATGTGAAGCCAACACGTACCTATTTCACATTGGAAACCATGCCGTGGTCTTATCCGGACTCGGTCGATTCATATGTACGTTTAATCAAGGCCATCGAACGCAAGCGATTTGCCGTACATCTGGACCCGGTCAACCTCGTGACCAGCCCTCAAGTGTATTTCAAAAGTGGTGAACTAATCCGGAAATGCTTTGATAAGCTCGGCCCCCATATAAGAAGCTGTCATGCCAAGGATATCATCCTGAACGAAGAAATCTACACCCCCCACCTCACAGAGCTCCGCCCGGGATTAGGCAAGCTGGACTACACCGCATATGTGAGAGAATTGAGCAGATTCCCTGATACACCGCTGATGATGGAGCACTTGCCGAATGCAAAAGAATACCATTTGGCTGCTGAGTACATCCGCTCCGTTGCAAAAAATGCAGGACTATGCTTCGGTTAAGACAGTCGCATCTCTCACGTTACGGGATGTCAGCTTATAACCGCCATTGATACAAACTTAGAGGGGCAGGTTCGCTTGAAGCTGAACAACTGAAATTCGACCGTCAGCGTATAAATGAAGAATTACAACTAATTTGAGACTCCTGCGTCCTGTCGGTACACGCTGAACTGTTTCACCTGCAGTTCGTACAGGAGAGTGTTTTTCTCAATCAACTTTGCTATCAGAGAGACTTGATTGAGCAATATTTCAACCAGATCGATATTTATTAAAGTCGACTCAGGGCTGTATTGCGGCAGAGCAATAATCACATAACCACAATTAGTCTGCTCCGTCGCCAATTGTGCCGCAACAATACTGAAGTCGTTCACTTGAGTCACAAGCGGCTCAACACCATCGTCGATTTTAGCACGAAGTTCTTCAAGAAACGACTCGTCAATATTTAGCTTGGAAAACTTTCCAGAGTCACTCGGCCAGTGGTTACCGTCCCTGTCCATGATTACCATAACAGGACCCTGCTCGGGCAGAATCTCAAAAATATGCCGGGCTATCTGTTCGTTCAGCACACAGTTTTGTGAAAACAACGAATCGTACATGTCCATTCGATTAGCTCCTTGCTTCGGCTCTTGGAAAGATGGCCTCAGCAAGCACTTCGGTCTAACCATACTTTGACTTTCTCGGTTCTGCGATATTCCGATTTATTTCGCTAAAAAACCCCCTCTTGCTGGATTGTGATGTGAGCTTATAGGACTCAGCAAAGAAACTATGCAGGCGCGGATATCAGGACAAGTTCAATAATCAAGCATTGATTTCAGCCTGGCCATCGGAAACCTTCTACCCGGGCATTTCGTTTTCCCCGTATAACCCGGCGTGCTGCCGTGACCATAGATTCTGCCTTTGGCGATATTGTACCGCCCTTGTAAAAAGCGCACCAGCCTCACCAGTGATTGCATCTGTCTTATGGTAGGCGCCGTTTGATTGAAGTTACCTACGAGACAAATTCCGACCGCCTTCCTATTGGCCCAGTTGCCCGGCGTACCACCACAATGAGCCCCTGTTCTTTGCTGTCGCCAGCGATACGTTGCCTCGACCTGGCCATCACCACTGTCGCTGCCATTACCTATAATAAAATCGTAGCCAACCCCCGCCCAATGTTTACTTTCCCTGTGCCACTTGTCGAATATAGCTGCATTGCCATTGTGTGTCCCCGAATGATGTATCACTATGGCCGTCCATTTTTTCTCCACACTCGAGGAAGGTAGCCATTCTCTGGGGACATTTTCTTGGACTTTCGTCCTGGTTTTGGCCGGTGCCAAAGGTGCTGGCTGAACAGCATCAGGGTACTGATGTGTTATCTTGGGCATCGGCTCGTCATTATATATACAGCCGCTCAGCACAAACAAACAACCGCAGACAGTAAGAGCCCTGTTAAACATCTAATTATTCACCTTTCCTAATCGCTGATTCATCGACATCTTATTAAAAGACCCTGTTTTGCAATATGTCGGCTTGCCACTTCGCGATTCTTTGCGGTGACCCCAAATCGCAATTTTTTGCAATTGGGAACCACAAATGACGGCCATTTCGGTTATGCCTGCGCCTGGCTGGGAGCCCCCGCTAAACGCGGTTTCTCCTTATATCTTACCATGTGCACCTGGTTGCCTTGCTCGTTGAATTCAACCACATCCATGTACGAGTTGATCAGGAGCAACCCCCTGCCCTCGGTCTTGTAAAGATTCTCCCCACTTCGTGGATCTGGTATTGAATTCGGGTCAAACCCATTGCCCTCATCCGTCATAAAAATCTCAACCTTGTCCAAGCCTACCGAATAGTCAATCTTAACCTCCTTGTCACGTTTCATCCTGTTACCATGCTTGATGGCGTTGATAAAAGCCTCCTCCAAGGCAAGATGGATAGCAAAAATGTCCTCTTGGCTGAAATCGCCAGCTTCCAGTTCAGACAGAATCTTTCTGCAGAACTCGGTAATAGCAGATGCCCTGCTTTCGACAGCCACTGAACCACGGACCGGTGTTTTTGACGCCATAGACTTATACCGTCCTAAAAAACCGCTGCAAACAGCATGCAAAGGCGGATTTATCTCTCAAAACATATGGCACTCTACGTCCCAATTATCGGCCAATTTTCCAAATTCTTGTGAACAAAACCAAAAAAGATTGCCACCTAATCTACGCCGACCAGGCTTTCGGACGCATCTTCTATATCCTGACATATATCGAAAATCTTGTTCAGCCGCGTTATTTTGAAAATCTCGTGGATTTTCGGGTCAATATTGCAAAGCTTTAGCTGACCGTCGCGTTCGTAAACCTTTTTGCTGACTCTAATTAGGAGCCCTAAAACAGCAGACGAGAGGAACCGTACGTTGCAAAAATCCAAAATCAGATTTATCCGCTCGCCCTGCTCAACAACAGACACGATAGATTCACCAAGTGTCTGAATATCCTTTTCCTCGAGGATTTTTTCGTCGGTAAAAGTAATAATTGCGGCATTCTCAGCATATTCAACACTCATTTTCGGCTCAATCGACGCCATAGCACACTCCTTAAAAAGCGCTCAACTGCCCCAAAATCCTATGCTAGACTTCCTCAGATGTCAAGCTTTTTGCAGTAATTGCGAAATTTTGTCATTCTTTCGAACAACACTTTTTTGCAATTTTTTGTATTTTACCACAGAAAGACTCTTGCAACCTCAAACATATCGTGAATAATGGAGAACTGAATACAACAAGTATCTTGTTTTTTTCGGCCCTGGCAGGTATCTTGGATAACCGGTCCGAGAGTGCTCAGTTCGCAAGAGAGTTATGTAGAAACTTCCGTTATTTTCTGAATTTTGTATGATAAAACCAAGCTTATAGTCAGGTCTATACTGTAAAGGGCGCCTAAAAGAGAGCACAACTACAAAGCAGATGCTATCACTTATTCACTCTTGCGCTATTGTGAATTTAGGTATGCTGGACAAGTTTTGCAATCAGGTATTTCTGCCCCTAAAATCAGAGATTTCCTGATAACAAGTCGCGCCGATAGGCGTATAATATGTCGGAAATTACTGGAATTGTAGAAAAACCCTTATATTATTGGTCCTTTTCAAAGGAGGCTCAAAATGAGAATCAGTAGGTCAACAGGTTATGCAATACTGGCAGTCGGCTACATTGCCCAGAACCAAAAGCAAGGGATCGTTCTATCCCAAAGCGTATCTAAGAAATACAACATACCGTCGGAATACTTGCTTAAGATACTGCAGCAGCTGGTCAGGGCAAACGTACTACGCAGCAAAAGAGGACCCCGCGGCGGCTTCAACCTCGCTCAACCAGCAAAGAAAATCACAATGCTACAGATTATAGAAGCTGTTGAAGGACCCATGATTAGCCAATTGAACCTGAAGGAGCAGGCACGCGGGGAGAAATTCGCCGCCAGAGCCGAGAAAAACTACGAAAAAGCTATTGCTCAGGCCAAAAGTGTCTTTGAAAAAGCAAAGCTCACAGACTTGCTCGCAGGTTAATTCACTCAGCAGGACTATGCACATTAGCGAATTTCAACAGCTAATCTCGAAAAAATACGAAAAACGTGATCGAGAAAGAGGAGTCCCCGCCACCTTCATGTGGTTTATAGAAGAAGTTGGTGAACTCGCTACGGCCTTGGCAGCCGATGACCAAAAAAACAAGGAGCAGGAATTTGCCGATGTATTTGCCTGGCTTTGTACTCTGGCAAATACAAACGACATAGACATGGAAAAGGTGTGTGAGAAATACACTGCCGACACCAGCGAAGGTTTCAAATAAAGCCTGACTGACTTTCAGCCGTTGGTCTGTGGTTGTTGCTCGTCACCGACTTCGTCCGGAGATTGTGTGTCGCTGGATGAGCCTGCTGCAGCCAAGGCCCTGTAGAAGCACCACGCCAGACCGCCTATTATTATCAGAAATACTGCGGCAAGGATTATATAAGAGACTCCGCTCAGTTCATTACGAATAGGTGCCGGCCCCTCGTCAATCTTCGTCGTGTGCCTCAGGCCCATCAGAATCAGTGCAATAAATGCGCTGACATCCATAGTGGCTATTATCCCCGCCCATCTGGCAAACCACGATGCCTGACTCGCCGAGCTGTGCGCCTTACCGAGGATATAGTTACAAAGCCCCATTGCAGCAATCCCGCCGACCAGCAATGCCCAGAGCAAAGTATTCTCCATCAGTTGCTCATAAGCCTCCGGCATCGAGACCGTAATTGAGACCACGAACAAGCCAACAGGGACCAACGCCAGTACAAACGCTATCAATCCGCCCAATCTGCCACGGACCTCCATATCCTGTTCTTTTCGCTGCGGTCCTTCAATATCCTGGCGTCCTTTGAACAAGCTGAAGATGACCGAAAGCACAGGTGCCAGCCCCACAACTGCCAATCCAACGCAGTTTGGCAATATCCACTCACCTTGGGGAGTCCTCAAGAAGCCGCATGCGCCGCTAATATCATCAAAAAGCTGCCAGAAGAAAAGCGTCCCAAGCACTATGGGAATTACTAAGCGTATCAGATAATCCCACCATTTGCCTAATTTCCAGTCGCTTCGGCTGTTGGCATGGCGCCTCAATATCCCAATTCGCCAAAGCCAGCCCACAACCACACATTCCAAAAGCCCCATAAAGGCTATGCCCCATGTGCCGTTAACAAAGCCATCGATGGTTCCAAGCCAGTTCAGCCCCCCTTTTGTCACATAAACCAAGCCAAAGCCGAGTCCCACAAAGCTCATCATGGGAAGAACGATACTCCTTCGCCACCCCGTCTTGTCAACGATACTTGCCAGAATTGATTCAGTCATCGAAAATGCTGAGTCAATCCCCAGCGTCACCAGGGCAAAGAAAAAAATGAAACTGAACCACGCCGAATATGGCAGCTGCGCTAAAGCATAAGGAAAAGCAACAAATGCCAGTGAAGGTCCACTATCGGCAACATTTTCAACTGTGACCGGGCTGCCCGCCTGCTGAGTCGCAAAAGCCATCCCGCCCAACGTCGCAAAAACCGCCAGACCCGCTACGAAACTGGTCGCAAAATCCGCAATACTAATTATCGCCGCATTATTGTTAATATCGCTCTTCCTGTGCAGGAAGCTCGCGTACGTAATCATTATGCCATAAGCCAGACTCAGCGAAAAGAATACTTGCCCGAACGCATAACGCCAAGTAATCGGTTTGGCAAGCTCAGACCAGACGGGGTCAAGATAATACGCCAGGCCCTGCATACTGCCTTCGAGTGTCAGGCCTCTGACTGTAAGTATGAGTAGCATCAGCCACGGCAGAGGAACCGTCAGCCACACAATCCTGCCAACCAACCTGACACCTCTGAATATACAAAAGTACATCGCCACCCATGAGATTATCAGGGGCCACACGATGTTCCACCGTATCGCTCCAAGCGCCAACCCTTCCTGATGCCCGAGATATTCATTAAAGAAGAAATCCTTGGCATTGGCTACTCCTTCAATACCTTCGCCGCTCCAGGGAAGCTCTCCCCCATTCAAAATACCTACAATGCTGTACCAGAGAAAACTAAAGCAGTACGCCAAAATCACCGGATAATAGGTTATAATAACGAAGGCCAGTATAATGCCCCACCAACCTACGACTTCAAAACGCTTGTGTCCCCGCTTGAAAGCGTCCGGCGCCGCCCGCTGTGTATAATGGCCGAGACTGAATTCCAGAACCATCACCGGAAAACCAACCAACAGCAGCGCTATTATATACGGAATCAGAAACGCTCCGCCCCCGAAGCTGTAAAGTTTATAGGGAAAGCCCCACAAATTACCCAGGCCGACCGCAGAGCCGATCGCCGCAAGAATGAAACCACCGCGTGTCCCCCAGCTTTCTCTCCTCTCTTCCAAAAGCTCTGGCATCCCTACTTACCTCCATGTAATTATGCTCCAGCAGCTACTTTTTTATACCAAGTATCTCCAGCGTATCGCGCTCGATGATGCTTCGAATATTGCCCCGGGGTACAGTCGGAAGATTCGTATCTGCCAGCAGCTTATTAAAGCCCAGCAGTGTCTCTATACACTCCCCCGCCCTGCCGAACGGAAACCCGCTTCCGAAGAGCAGCTTGTCCATCACCCCATTTTCGTGTGCCCTCACCACTATGTTATACACCTCCCAGACATTGCTCGGCCGTATTGTCAAATCCGCATAGACATTTTCGTGTTTCGCCGCTATCGACAGCGCCTGCTCAACAAATGGCACTCCCATAGTCCCGATGACAATCTTCAGGCTGGGAAATTGCCTCGCAACTTCATCTAAAAGATACGGCTGCGCATAATCCAGAACTGCCCCGGGCCCTAAAGCACCGCCATTATGAAAGAAAACAGGAAGCCCCAACTCCTGTGCCGATTCGTAAAACCTCATCGCCCTGCTGTGAGCAGGATGAAAACCGCAGTTCGAGCAATAAAGGACCGTGCCCTTAAGGCCGAGCTTGTCCGTAATAGATGCCAGGTTCTTGGCATCTGTTTTGTCCTTCGTCGGCTCTACATGCGCAAAGCCGACCATTTTCTCTTTATGCCTGTCGACGTACTCGGATAATTTCTTGTTGACCTCCGCGATAGGCTCATCCGGCGCAGCCAACACAATGCAAACGTCCACTGTCTCCACCGCCGCCAAATGCTCGGATGCCTCAACCTCCTCAGCGGCACAATTTATATGCGTATGGCAGTCAACTATCATTTCCCGGTACCTTTAATAATAGTATCGGCTATCAATAATCAATTATCTTACCCCCGTCAAGAACAATTATTTGTCCCATCTCTGGCAATTTTAGCATCCCGTCCGCCCCATCTTGCCTCTTTTGATGTCTTATCGCTGGCTCTTTTCGACGTTTGTTTCACTGAAGGATTCTTTATCCGGCAAAATTAATGATGACCGCCTATAAGGTAATGCTTGACCTAAGGCTCGCTTGGCCGTAATATGTCACAACCTATTTAACTCACTTTGCATACAACAGGAGATCTGTGTGGACTGCCCGGTTTGTAAAAATGCGATGATTACACTCGAGCTTGCCGAAGTCGAGGTCGATTACTGCACCGACTGTGGGGGCATCTGGCTCGATGCCGGCGAACTGGAGCTTCTCTTAGGCGACCCTGAGCAGTCTGAACAATTGCTTAATTCCTTCGAAATCGACTCAGAATGCGCCGAAAAACGGCGAAAATGTCCTATCTGCCTGAAAAAAATGCAAAAAATCGTCGTCGGCACGGCCAAGCCTACCCTGCTCATAGATAAGTGCGCAAAAGGTGACGGTTTGTGGTTCGACAAGGGCGAGCTGCAGGACATCTTCGACAGGGCAAATTTGGACAAAGATAGCAAAATCCAAAAATTACTGGCTGATATTTTTCCCAAATAATTCCCATTTTTTTGTTTACCCGGCAGAGATATTACCGCACAATGCTCCCTTACAAATTCTCGGAGGCGGTAATTTTCGCCTGATATATATCTTGATATAAGCGTGAACGTGTTTTTCTAAGCGAATGGTTTAATAGAGAAAGTTAGAGGTTGGCATATGGGCAGCATGGTTGAATTTGGAATGTTGGCCAACACGCTTTGGGGCTGGCCCGATTGGTGTACCCTCGGGCTGTTTTTTGCGGCCCTGATTGGTGTAATCTGGTGGGTACTGAAGCAAAAAGAAGAAACATCGGTAGATTACTTCCTTGCCGGTCGTCAAGCCGGCTGGATTGCCATCGGGGCATCAATCTTTGCATCAAACATCGGTTCCGAGCACCTGGTGGGCCTGGCGGGCGCCGGCGCTAAAAGCGGTATGGCAATGTCCCACTGGGAATTCCATGCCTGGTTAATCCTTGTGCTTGGCTGGCTTTTTGTGCCCTTTTATGCCCGCAGTATGGTATTTACAATGCCGGAATTCCTCGAAAGGCGTTACTGTCCCGCCGCAAGAACTTTCCTCTCTGTTATCTCACTCATCAGCTACGTCCTGACAAAAGTGGCCGTGACAGTCTATGCCGGAGGCTTGGTTTTCAAAACGGTTCTTGGAATTGAGAGCGTAAGCGTCTTCGGTTTTGATATCGACTTCTTCTGGGTCGGTGCAATTGGATTAGTCGTGGTGACAGGTTTATATACAATTTTCGGCGGAATGAAGGCCATCCTTGCCACAGCCGTCCTGCAAGCCCCGGTTTTGATTATCGGTTCGCTGGTGATTCTTTTTGTAGGGCTGTGGAAACTTGGCGGTTGGGGCGAGCTTGAGGCAATCTGCAGCCAGAATGTTACCGAACACGGCGACAGCATGATGAGCATGATTCGTTCAGCAAAAGATGCGGACTTCCCGTGGACGGGCGTGCTCCTGGGCTCTGCCATCATCGGGTTCTGGTATTGGTGCACCGACCAGTACATCGTCCAGAGAACACTTTCGGCTCACAACCAACAACAGGCCCGCAGAGGAACAATTTTCGCAGGGTATATGAAAATCTTGCCGGTTTTCATCTTCCTTGTTCCCGGTATGATTGCCTACGCCATGCACCAGAAAGGAATTATCAACCTGGAGAATCCGGATAAAGCCTTCCCGGTTTTGGTCAGAACCCTGTTGCCGGCGGGCGTAAAAGGTATCGTCGTTGGTGGTTTGGTCGCGGCGTTGATGAGTTCGTTAGCTTCGCTGTTTAACTCCTCCGCTACGCTCTTTACTGTTGACTTTTACAAGAAATTCAAACCGCAGTCTACAGAGAAGCAGCTCGTGTTTGTTGGCCGCGTCGCAACAGCCGTAGTGGTCGTGTTGGGAGTCGCCTGGATCCCCGTGATGTTTCTGATTGCCGATTACCTGTACAAATACCTCCAAATGGTCCAGGGCCTGATTGCACCGGCTGTTGCAGCCGTCTTTGTCCTCGGTGTGTTCTCCAAGCGTACTACAGCCGCGGGCGGCCTTTGGGGACTGGTCATCGGCTTTTCCCTCGGAATGTTAAGACTGGTACTGGTTATTTTCCAGAAGTTCCTGCCAGAAGGCACGCTTGTCCATTACATTGCCGCGGTTAACTGGCTGCATTACTGCATCTTCCTGTTCTTCTTGTCTCTTGCACTGAGTATTATTATCAGTCTATTTACCAAAAAACCCAGTGAAGAGAAGATTCAGGGATTAACGTACGGTGCGGGAACGCCGGAGCAGATAGCCGAAACACGACAAAGCTGGAATAAATGGGATGTGATTCACTCGTTAATCATCGTTGGTATTATCGTCGCGTGTTACATTTACTTCTGGTAATCGGATCTGAGAATTTTTGCCGGTCAGAGATTCGGCAACGAAGCGAAAATCGGCAAATAGCTGTCAGGTTAATGAACTGGCACGGCAATATTTTGCCGGTGCGGGGCCGCTCAAGAGTTGTATGCACCAAAAAACGCATAAATTGCCCCTTATACCCCGAAAAATGCAAATAAGCTCCCAGTGGCACCTCCCGACCGACTTCTCCTATGGACTAATGCCCTAAAGCAGGTGGTCTAGTGCCCCACAGGGGCAATTTTGTGAACCACGTGAACACGGGAAAACTGGGTAAAAACAGCAAGATTCGGGACCATTAGGCCATATTTTTCCCCTACGACCGTGATTTTTTTATTTACTTGTAGCGTAAATCCTGCTATAAAACGCGTCTTTGCTAAACTCTGAGGTGACATTTTACGCTCTTGAGACTGCGTGAGGAGTTACTCAAGAAGGAAATATTTGGCGTTATTACAGGATAAGTGGAGCCACAGTGCAATAGGATTTCAGGTCTCATGTGGCAATTTCGCTATTCAGAAACGGAAAGGAGATAAATACTATGCTTGGTGTGCTTGACTGGACGGGCTGGCAGAATCCTTATGCAGTAGCCTATATGTTGGTTATGATTGGCCTGGGGATTTTCATCTGGTTGATACCGAACGAGTATATGTTCGAATAAAAGTCTGTCTGCTATAGACAAACAGAACCGCTAAGGAGGCTCACAAATATGAGAAAGATTGCACCTTTATTGGTTGCAGCGACTATTTTGCTTTTCACACAAAATGCCATCGCTCAGGAAAAAATCATCGACGTTCGCCAGAACATGGCTAATGAACTTACATCGGTTAAGACCACAGTAAGCGGGAATGACTGGGCAGAAGCACTCAGCAGCTTCAACAGTGCCAAGGACATCTGGGATAATGAAGTCAAGCCGCTCCTCATTGAGGATGAAAAAACAGAAAAGCGGTTCCTCGAATATTTCGGCCGAATAGGCGAAGTCGAAGACGGCTTAAACAGCCTCGGCCAATTACTCACAGTTAAAAACACAGGAGAAATTGAACCGAAGGTAAACGCCATAATCTGGAGTATTAGTCACCATCCTCGCGGCTTTGATGTCCCCGAACCCGTATATAAATGGTGGGATTGGGTATTCGGATTGGGCATAGGCCTCGGATGGTGCGGGTTCGCCATCTTCTTTGGGTTATACCTGAGAAGGTCCTACTATCGCAGGTACAAGCGGGAATCAATATAAAACTTTAGTAACGAGGAAAAGTAATGCCTTCCGACCTGATTATCATTGCGATTTACCTGGCGTTGATGTTTGCGGCGGGGATATTTTTCAGCAGAAACATAAAAAGTACCGCTGATTATTTTTTGGCTGCGCGCTCCGCACCGTGGTTCTGGATTATGGGCGCGGTATGGGCAACGAACATAGGCTTTCTTCACGGCTATCTGGCCCACGGTGGCGCCGCGTATGATTGGGGGCTGATTCAGGCCAATTTCGAATGGTTCCAGGGCCCATTCGGCTACATCCTGACCGGCTTGTTCTTCATAGCGTTCTACTGGCGGGCCGGAATATTTACCGTGCCGGGATTCCTGGAAAAAAGATATGGCCCCGCAATAAGGGTTATTTACTCTATCGGCTGGCTGATTTTCTTTATCATAACCATAGCTGCAGAGTTATATTTGGGAGGCATGTTCCTTAAGAACATCATAGGCATGCCGTTCTGGCCGACAGTTGCCGTGTTGACCGCCGTTGTGGGAACTTACACCTTGTTGGGGGGTCTCGGTGCTGCGATTATGATGGAATTTGTTCAGTTTGTAATTATGATGGTAGGTACAATGCCGCTGGTGTTTATCCTGCTGAATATGGTGGGCGGCTTCGAAGGACTAACAGATACATTATTGAACCAGTGGAATATCAGCCCCCAGTATTTCAGCGTTTTACCCGACAACCATCATCCTTACGGCCCTGGCCCATGGATTATCCTCGGGCAATGTTTTGTAGTTACTGTCGGCTGGTGTGCCGGACATCAGTCAATGGTGCAGAGAAACCTGGGGGCACGCTCGCTATATGATTCCAAACTTGGTTATGTCGTTGCAGGTCTTCCAAAGACTTTGGGTGCTTTTCTCTATATTGTACCTATGCTCGCCGCCCCCATAATTTTCGCCCGTCATGGTATATTTGTAGAAAAGGCTGATGCCGCATACGGTAAGCTGATTCTGAATCTGTTACCCGCCGGAATGTTAGGATTATTCATCGCTGGATTAACATCCGCAGGCTTGTCCAGCATTAGTGGCGTACTGAATTCATCATCTACTATAGTGATAAAAGACATCTACGAACGGTTCATAGTGAAGGGCAAACCAGACCACCATTACTTTGTTGCGGGTCGCGTAGCGACATTTGGGATAATAGTTGCGTCACTGCTGTTGGTATCAGTGGTGGCTAAATCACCCTTGATTATGTGGTTGGAACAAACCCTGCTTGCTATCCTGTTAGGCCCATTTATGGCAATTCTGATACTAGCCATATTCTGGCGGCGTACAAACACGCCCGGCAGTCTAATCGGCTATCTGGTTGGCTCGGGTTTTGCCATATACTACCAGCAGGTTCTGGGACAGAGAGTATTCTTCAAAATAAGTTGGTGGTCTTTCGTAGTTGCGATGTTCGTTACAGTTATCGCCAGTTTGCTTACAAAACGGCCAAAACCCGAAAAAATTGAAGGCCTGACCTGGGAAAGCGATTTCCACGCTCAGGTAGGAGCAATAGCCGAGATGCGTGCGGAAAACGGAGCCACCATAACCGAGCTGCCTGAGATAACGGTGACCCGGCCGCCCTGGTACCTTAATCTCAAATACTGGGCTACTGCAATCTTAGCAGTCCAGCTTGTTCTGTTGCTCTTCTTCGGATAAAGAAATCTCTTAGAAATAGGGAGTCATAAATATGGAAGAAAGAAAGGGTGCTGACCCCAAGATTATCGTTGCGGTACAAATGACATCCATCGGTATAATCCTTATGATACTGGGGCTGACTGTCTTTATCCTTAGCATGCTTAGCATGGCCGGCCTCAGCCCGACACCAAACCCGTGGACGCCTTACCTTAAGACGTGCTCAATAATTAGTAACGCTGGAATTACGCTTCTGGGCGTGGCTTTTGCCATCGGAGGCGTGGTGCGTTTTAAACAAGCGAAGAAGCAGGCATGAAAGTTGTCAGCTTGGTCCCCAGGTTTGCAGACTCCGATGATGTGCTAAAAAGGTATTGTCGTAAGAACTTCAAAGCACCCTGTTCGATAGAATTGGTTTATGTGCCTTTCGTTCTGTTTAGGTACAGAATTGAGCTGACTTCACTATTCGGCAGGCGAAAGACTGAAAAAGGGATATTCCTTGCGGATTCGCTGCAGGGAATACCGGTAAATATCAAAAAAAATACGAAGTTTGTCCTCAAGGATGAGGGTTTACGCAGGCAGTTCGACGGATTGCTCGGGTCGTCCTCGATTAATTCGACGGACCTAATTAAGAAGAATGATAAAACTATAACAGTATCAATTGAACAGCTGGATGTAACAGAAGAGCAGGTTTTGCCTGAAGTCCTGGACGAAAAAGCCGCGATAAAAGCAGGTAAGAATTTACTGATGTACGATATTATGAAATTGACTGGGAGTTTGCGATATCGAAGGGTCGATGTTGTACCCGAGCCGCAAACCGAAACACTTTACTATCCATACTGGTTGCTCTATTATCGCAACAAAAAGAACCAAATGCAGTTCGACGTACTGGATGCACTGACCGGACAAAAAGAAGGCGGGCAGATTATCAGGTCTATCAAAGTAGGTTTGGTGGAAAAACACAAGAATTATCAAAATGTTAACTTAGAAAAAGGAGCAAGTGTAAATTGAGTAAGAGAACATATAGCTTAGGATTGGATTACGGTACGAATTCTGTAAGAGCGGTACTTGTCGACGTCGCAAGCGGCGAAGAGCTTGGCACTCATGTTTGGGACTTTGAGACAGGCGAGGCCGGTATTATCATCGATCCGTCCGACCACAATCTCGCAAGGCAAAACCCGGCCGATTACATCAAGGGAATCGAGGTCACCATCGAGAAGGTGCTGTCCCAGGCGGCTGGTGCGGATAAGGATTTTGACGCCAAACAGATTATAGGTATCGGCGTTGACACTACCGGCTCGACGCCAATCCCCATCAATGAGGATGGTACACCCTTGGCCTTGCTCGACGAGTTTAAAGACAATCCCAACGCTCATGCCTGGCTGTGGAAAGACCACACCGGCCACGCAGAAGCTGGCGAAATTACCGAACTGGCTGAGAAAGAACATCCGGAGTATCTCGCCAAGTGTGGCGGAACGTATTCATCGGAGTGGTTCTTCAGCAAAATCCTGCATTGCCTGAGAGTCGACACCAAAGTCTTCGATGCCGCTTATACCTGGGTTGAACACGCAGATTACATGACGGCACTCCTGACGGGAACCACAGACCCCCGGAAACTCAAACGCTGCCGATGTGCCGCAGGGCACAAGGCAATGGTCAACGCCAACTGGGGCGGCTACCCCGCCAAGGACTTCCTCGCAAAGCTCGACCCAAAGCTCGGACAGCTACGCGATACATTAGGCGATATAACTTATGCCATCGACGAAAAGGCCGGTGACCTGACCGAGGAATGGGCAGGCAAACTCGGCCTAAAAGCTGGTATACCGGTTGCAATGGGCGCATTTGACGCTCATCTGGGCGGCGTCGGTTCCGGAATAAGCACCGGCAAATTAGTCAAAATCATTGGCACCAGCACCTGCGACATGGCCGTCTGGCCTAGCGATAAAGACCTGGCTGATGTCCCGGGTATATGTGGAATAGTTGATGGCTCAATCCTGCCGGGCTTCTGGGGACTCGAAGCCGGCCAGTCCGCAGTCGGTGACATCTTCAACTGGTTCGTAAATTACATCAAGCCTGGAGGCGAAGCAGCGGGCTCTCACGAAGCCCTTACCGAAAAAGCGGCAAAGCTAAAACCGGGTCAGTCCGGCCTGCTGGCCCTCGATTGGAACAACGGTAACAGAACTATACTCGTCGACCAGAGACTCACCGGCCTGCTGCTCGGACAGACACTCCACACAACTCCCGAAGAGATTTACAGGGCATTGATTGAGGCGACAGCTTACGGCGCCCTCACCATTATCAATCGGTTTGAGGAATACGGAGTTAAAATATCAGAGGTGATTAATTGCGGCGGCATCGCTGAGAAAAACCCACTGATTATGCAGATTTACGCCGACGTCATTGGCAGAGAGATGAAGATAGCACGCTCCGCCCAGACCTGTGCCTTGGGCTCAGCCATAGCTGGTGCCGTCGTCGCCGGTTCCGCAGCGGGAGGCTATGATAACTACGCCGATGCACAAGCTGCAATGTGCGGGATGAAAGAGACCAGCTACAAGCCAATTCCCGAAAACAACAAGGTCTATCAACAGCTTTACCCGCTCTACAAGCAGCTGCACGATGCCTTCGGACTGGACAGCTGCTCCGGGAAAATGGCAAACGTCATGAAGCAGCTTTTGGAAATAAAAGATAAAGTAAACGCTTAAGAATATTGAAAATGCATGAAGAACTAAAAAAAGCGGTTTGCCAAGCTAACATTGAGCTTCAAACTCATAATCTGGTGATTTATAGCTGGGGCAATGTCAGCGGAATAGACCGTTCGGCATCTGTCGTCGCCATAAAGCCCAGTGGTGTTTCGTATGATGAGCTTACACCTGATAAAATCGTGCTACTCGATTTGGATGCAAATATCGTCGAGGGGGATATGCGGCCTTCGTCAGACACGCCGACCCATCTGGAGCTTTATAGAAACTTCGATACTATCGGCGGCGTTTGTCACACACATTCGGTCAATGCAACGATGTGGGCACAGGCCTGCCGCGAAATCCCCTGCCTTGGCACCACCCACGCCGACTTCTTCTATGGGCCGGTGCCTGTGACGGATGTTATGACCGCCGACGAGATAAAAGGCAACTACGAACTTAACACAGGCAAGGTCATTGTCAGGCGCTTTGCTGACCTTGACCCTATAGAAATCCCGGGCGTGCTGGTGGCAAATCACGGCCCCTTCACATGGGGCAAGACCCCGGCCGCGACTGTCGAAGCTGCGGTCGTACTCGAGCAAATGGCAACTATGGCTTTGGGCACATTGCTAATAAACCCAAATCAGGATAAAATCTCACAGGTGCTGCTGGACAAGCACTATTTGCGTAAACACGGCAAGGACGCTTATTACGGACAAAAATAACTGAAACAATTTACTGGAGGTACAAGAAATGAAGAAAACTACATTTGGTGTTATTATTGGCAACAGGGGTTTCTTCCCCGACCACTTGGCTAAATCAGGGCGCAAAGACGTACTCGATGTCCTCAAGAAAGGCGGCTACAACTTGGTGGCCTTGTCGATGCAGGATACCAAGTACGGTGCAGTTGAAACCTTTGCCGATGCCAAAAAATGTGCCGCCCTTTTTGCACGAAAGGCTGACGTTATTGACGGCATAATTGTAACGCTGCCCAACTTCGGTGACGAAAAAGGCGTCGCCGAAACCGTCAAACGCGCCGGGCTGGATGTGCCCATTCTCATCCAGGCCGAGCCCGACGTCTCAGGCAAAATGACCATAGCCGACAGGCGAGATTCCTTCTGCGGCAAGATCAGCGTTTGTAACAACCTAAGGCAGGCCGGCATCCCATACACACTGACCAACTCACACAATGTCAAAGTTGCCTCGGCCGAATTCAAGAAAGACCTTGATGATTTTGCCTCCGTCTGCCGGATTGCCAAAGGCCTTAAAAACGCCCGCTTCGGCGCCATCGGCTCCAGGCCAACCGCCTTCAACACCGTCCGCTACAGCGAAAAACTCCTCGAGCTCTCCGGAATCACCGTAGAAACAGTTGACTTGTTCGAAATCCTCGGACATGTCGAACTGCTCGCCGACAGTGACAGACGCGTCAAAAATAAAGTGAACGCCATAAAGAAATACGTCCCCACAAAGGCAATCCCTGCTGCCGCGCTCCTAAAAATTGCTAAATTCGGCGTGGCGGTGGACCAGTGGGTGAAACAAAATCAAATCGACGGAACGGCAATCCAGTGCTGGACGGCCCTCGAGGAATTCTTCGGAATAGTCCCATGTACGCTGATGAGTATGATGAGCGAGTCTCTGTTGCCCAGCGCATGCGAGGTTGACGTAACCGGCTTGCTCGGAATGTACATCCTTCAATTGGCCAGCGGGACTCCAAGTGCCCTCCTGGATTGGAACAACAACTACGGAAACGACGCCAACAAGTGCATCGTGTTCCACTGCAGCAATCTGCCCAAGTCCTTCTTCAAAAGCTTCAAGATGGATTACCAGGAGATTATTGCAGGGACCGTCGGCAAAGAAAACACTTATGGTACGGTCATCGGCAGGATAGCCCCCAAAAAGGCTACTTTCTGCAGGACCTCCACTGATGACGCTGCCGGCATTATCAGCACCTACGTCGGCGAAGGCGAGTTTACAAATGATAAACTCGACACCTTCGGCGGCTATGGTGTTATAAAAATCCCGAACCTCCAGACCCTCATGAAATACGTCTGCAAAATGGGCTTCGAGCACCACGTTCCAATGAACATGTGCCAAAAAGCTGACGCTATCGCCGAAGCTCTTGATAATTACATGGGCTGGGAGGTCTATCGGCACCAGTAAACCAAAGGGATTTCTGCTTTTAGTGCTGAAAATTTGTACTCGAACCAGGCATTGTGCTTCGGAGCGGTGCTTTAGCAGACAAAATCTGCAAATGCGCCTTTGTCGCTCGACTTGCAGCACTGCACATACAAAGCAGTAAAGTTCCTTCGTCGTAATAAATGTTTGTGTATGGAGAAACAAAATGAGCATTGAAAAACAAGATTTTGGAAAAACGCCGGACGGCGAAAGCGTCGATTTGTACACCTTGACCAATGCCAACGGCTTAAAGACCCAGATAATGACCTACGGCGGCATCGTAACAACACTCCACGTGCCCGACAGAGACGGCAATCTGGGCGACATCGTATTAGGCTACGACACTCTTGACGAATACATCAAGGACAATCCCTATTTCGGAGCACTCATCGGTCGCTGTGGAAACCGTATCGGCAAGGGCAGATTCACGCTTAACGGAGTAGAGTACACCCTTGCAACAAATAACGACGAAAATCACCTCCACGGCGGCATCAAAGGCTTCGACAAGGTCGTCTGGGATGCTGAGCAAATGCAAACCAGCGAAGGGCCGGCCCTGAAACTAACATACCTCAGCAAGGACGGCGAGGAAGGCTATCCCGGCAATCTAAACTGCACAGTCATTTACACGCTGACAAACAACGACGAGTTAAAAATCAGCTACGAGGCCGAAACAGACAAAGACACCGTCGTAAATCTCACACATCACAGCTATTTCAACCTCGCCGGCCACGGCTCCGGCGACATACTCGGACATGAGCTTATGCTCAACGCCGAAAACTACACACCCGTCGACGAAGGCCTGATACCAACCGGTGAAATAAGACCCGTCAAGAATACGCCGATGGACTTCACCAAACCGATGGCCGTCGGCGCCCGAATAGACCAGGTCGAAGGCGGATATGACCACAACTATGTCATTAACAGTTCCGACAGCCCGCTCGCACTGGCCGCTTCGGTCTACGAGCCCAAAACCGGCCGCGTCATGGAAATCTCCACCTCCGAACCCGGCATCCAGTTCTATTCCGGAAACTTCCTTGACGGCTCCATCAAGGGAAAAGGTGCAATCTACAACAAGCACAACGCCTTCTGCCTCGAGACACAGCACTTTCCGGATGCGCCCAACAAACCTGATTTCCCTTCAATCGTCCTGAAACCGGGTGAAATGTACACGCACCTGACCGTACATAAGTTTTCTGTACGATAACCAAATAAATACAAAAAATAATGCCTTAACAACTTCTGCAAAGGACTGCTTCTCGCACAGGCAAGTAGGGTAAGAAACCTCGAAGACGGCGAATCCGTCGTTTTGATGGGTGAAGAAACGATTCTCGGATTAACCAGGCAAGACTCAGTAAACTAACTGTAGTAAACCTGGAGCAGAGCGTTCTTCGAAGTCCTCGGTGTTTATAGAAAAAAGGGGTATTGCAATGAAAGCTAAGAATTCTACAAGCTTACCTGCACTAATTGTTTCACTCGCTTTGATTCTAATCAGCTCCTGCGCTACGTTTGAACAAGCAGCTAAAATTGAAGGACCACAGACTATCAATATCAACGGCAACAAAGAAGGCAGGGTCTTTGAGGGGATAGGTGCGTGCAGCGCCGGCGCATCATCCAGACTCCTTATCGACTATCCGCCAGCCTACAGAAGCCAGGTCCTGGATTACCTGTTCAAACCCAACTACGGCGCAGGCTTCCAGCACCTGAAAGTCGAAATCGGAGGCAGCGTAAATTCAACCGACGGCACCGAGCCCAGCCATGCAAACACAAGGGCTGAATTCGAAAACCCAAAATCCCTCTATTATGACAGAGGCTATGAGTGGTGGCTGATGAAAGAGGCAAGGAAAAGAAACCCAAACATATATCTTGACTGCCTCGAATGGGGTGCTCCCGGCTGGATTGGTGATGGAAAATTTTACTCGCAGGACAACGCCGATTACATAGCTGCGTTCATAAAAGGCGCAAAAAAATATCACGGCCTTGATATAGACTACACCGGAATATGGAACGAAAGAATGTACGACGCCGAGTGGATAAAAACACTCCGGCAGACCCTCGACGAAAACAACCTTAAAAATGTCGGAATCGCCGCCGCAGATATGCACTGGGACCTCTGGAAGATTGCTGATGACATGAGTCGCGACAAGGACCTCTACAATGCGGTATATGCCGTCGGTGTTCACTATCCCTATAAGAAAACCAATTGCGAAAGTACCAAAACGGCCAGGAACCTCGGAAAACCTCTCTGGTCAAGTGAAGACGGGCCCTGGAGGGGGAACTGGTACGGCGCAGGAATATTGGCAAAAATATACAACAAAAACTACATAATCGGCAAAATGACCAAAACAGTTATATGGAGCCCCGTCAGCTCGTACTACGAGAACCTGCCCCTGCCCAATTCCGGCGTGATGAAGGCAAATACCCCCTGGTCCGGTTATTACGAAGTCCAGCCCGCACTCTGGGCAACCGCTCATACCACGCAGTTCGCAAAGCCGGGCTGGATATATATTGACAGCGGTTGCGGCCTCCTCCCTAACAAAGGAAGCTACGTAACATTAAAGAAGCCCGACATCAGCGGCGACTACAGCATAATCGTTGAAACGATAGATGCCTCGCACACCCAGACCATGACATTTAATCTCACCTCTGGCCTCTCCACCGGTAAACTCCACGTATGGCGCACCAACAAAGAAAGTCACTTCGTCCGGCTAAGTGACATGACCCCGACCGACGGCCCATTCACCATAGCACTGGACCCGGCTTCAATATATTCACTTACTACAACCACAGGTCAGAAGAAAGGAACCGCTGCTCCTCCTCCCATGTCTGATTTCCCCCTTCCTTATAAGGATGATTTTGAAAGTTACACCATAGGCAAGCAACCCAAATATTTCTCTGACCAGGGAGGCTCATTCGAAGTCGTAAACCGTACGGATGGAGAAGGAAGATGTCTACGCCAGCTAATAACCGAGGAGGGAATTAAGTGGGCAGTCAATCCTTATCCCGAAACCTTCATAGGAAACACCAATTGGACCGATTACGAGGTCAGCTCAGATGTTTACATTGAAAAGTCGGGCTTCGTCTCTATCTTCGGTCGCCTCGGCAACAAAAGGTCGTGGGAGGCCGGACAGCCCAACGGATACTGGCTCAAGGTCGACCACAACGGAAACTGGCAGCTAAATGCCGATTCAAACACGTTTGCTTCAGGCACCGTTCCATTCTCCGCTAATGAATGGCACAACTTGAAGCTCAAATTTTCGGGTAAAAACATAATTGCCTTTGTGGACGACGAGCGAGTAGCAAGCGCACGCGACGTTAAATACAGCACCGGCATGGCAGGCATCGGTAGCGGCTGGAACAACGCACAGTTCGACAATTTCAAAGTCCAGCCGTTCACGACAACTCCACCAAAGGCCAAACCGGACCCGGCAATGGCAAACCTCGCGCTCGGCAAGAAAGCACGTGCATCAAGCCACGCCGGCCCTGAATACACCCCAGGCAGGGCAATTGACGGCGACCCAACCACCCGATGGTCCTCCGCTCCCGGCACAGGCAAAGACCAGTGGCTCGAAATCAACTTCGGCACACCGACAACTTTTGACACAATACTCACCAGACAATTCCGCGGCTTTATAATCACGTACAAAATCCAGTACTGGGATGGCTCAGAATGGAAAGACGCACACACCGGCGGAAAAATGGAAGACCCCTCGCCCCAAATAGATACCTTCCCGCCGGTAACAGCCAATAAAGTAAGATACTACGTAACCTCAAAAAGCGACATTTATAATTCAGTCTCACTGTGGGAACTTGAGGTGTACAACAGTGCTGGCCGTACCCACCAAATCAAAAACAAGTAGACCGCCGACTTGGCTAAATAAATAAGCAAAAAGCAGCGGAAGTCTCCGATTGGGAAAACACCGAAATGTTCGGCCAAAAGAGCCCGCCCACTGCACGCTTATGCCGTATCCCGATGTTTCGACGGCCCTGACAGGCACCCACGAGGCATCACCATTCCACAAATCACTTAACGGCAAATGGAAATTGTGGCTCAACGGCCAAAAAATCGGCTACAGCCAGGGAAGCCAGCCTACCTCCATAGATTTTACAAAGGTGTTGCTGGATGCCGGTATTCAAATCAGCATGGACGGCAGAAGGCTTAACAGACGGTGATAAATCCACCTCAAAAATGCCTGTTTTTTGTCTTGACAATGGGTAGGGGTATATCTATCGTCTAATAACCTCACAGGATTTCCCGCTTTCGCGGCAGTGACAGTGCGAATCGGTCAGTTTGAGTGAATAAATAGAATACAAATCAGGCAACAAATTAAGAACGGAAAGGAAGGGCTAAAATGGACAGGAAATTCTATGCTACAAAAATCTCCATTATTGTTGCAGTAGGAGGCTTTGCTCTTGGACACTGGATTCTTGCAATCTCAGGTGCAATCCCGTTCTTGCGCGATGACTTTCAACTGTCGGAATTGATGGTTGGTTGGGTCACAAGTTCTCTTGTGGTAGGCTGTATGCCCGGCTTTTTGACCGCAGGTTTTTTAAGCGACCGTTTCGGCAGAAAAAAGGTTTTGTTGGCAACAGCACTGTTACTTTCAGTTGGCGGAATTTGTTGCGCAATCGCTCCTTCATTTATTTTTTTAATTCTGGGGCGAGTCATTGGAGGAATTGCCATTGGATGGGGATTAGTAATTGCACCTGTGTACATATCTGAAATTGCACCAGCCGAAAAAAGAGGCAGCATGGGAATGATCAATCAATTAGCAATTATGATTGGCATCTCTGCTGCGTATTTCGCGAATTGGCTGGTTCTCGACCTTGCTGATGTGAATCAATGGCGATGGATGCTTGGATTAGTAGCAGTTCCGAGTGTCCTTTATTTTATATTCCTGTTTATTGTACCTGAGAGTCCCCGCTGGCTCGCACTCAAAGGCCAGGTTGACCAGGCATCAACTATATTGAGTAATATTGGTGGTGAGCAGTATGCTGCTGAACAAGTCCGCTCCATACAAGAATCAACAGAAAAAACTCAACAATCAACTTCAATATTACAGCTTTTCAAAGGAAAACTATTTAAGATTTTACTTATCGGAATCGCTATCGGCTCGCTGCAGCAGCTCATCGGTATCAATGCTATTCTTTATTATGCTCCGGACCTTTTTGAAAAAATCGGTGGCTCAAGAAACGCTGCATTTTTACAAGCTTGCATTATCGGCATTATTAATATTGTGTTTGCGTTGCTTGCTATGCGACTAATTGACCGAATCGGCCGCAAATCTCTGCTAACAATTGGTATTGTCGGAATTATTATATGTCACCTGATTGTCGGCATCTCTTTTATG
>CAZENQ010000023.1:0-36786 GCA_964513655.1 uncultured Pirellulales bacterium
GGCTCTGTAATAGCTCTTTCAGACGTTAATAGAGTAATCGTGGAACGCTATTCCTGCGATGTCTTCGGCGAGCCCAACCGCACCAGCGACGTGAACGACCCGCATTTCTTCGCCGCCAGACGCTACGACCCGAACACCGGTCTGTATTACTATAGAGCAAGATATTGTTATGGTTTACCGGAGACTGACTGATGCGCTTCCGACGATGGAGCCTCAATAGGTTCAAGAGACCGATTACTCCGCTGCAGGGCTATCGTACCTGCCGGCAATAATTGACATTAATCGGTGGTTTGAGACGCGCGACGAGCTTGACCCTATCACCACGGCGGCTTCGGTACTGGCGATCAGCGGGCCGATTACCCGACTATCACAACAGACAGGGATCCTAAATGTCGCGGCCGGACCAGGGTGCAACGGGGAAATAGGAGTAAGCTGCGCCAGTCAAGCAATACAGAGCGGCTGGGTCAGTATCGATGCCAACGAGTTTGTTATCAATGCTGATGTCACCCACAATGCCGCGTGGCAGGCTAATATTTACAAGTACGGGCAAACAGAGGCCCACTTTGACCCGTGTGTAGGCACTACATCAGAACTTGCAGCTGCCTTCAAATTCGAGGCACCGAACGATGGTTATTATCAGTACGTACTTACCGCCGGCTCGGATGCGAACGAAGCCGTGCCCGTGGCGGGCGCTTTCTACGTGGATCTGACCGAACCGAACGCCACTATCACCGATGTCAACGCGCCGGACCCGAATGTGCAGGGCGTACTCGTAGTCAAAGGCACAGCATGGGATGACTTTTTTACTGACTATAAAATCTTCGTGGAGTACGATGGCAACGACATTCTCGTTTCGGAATCGGCCGTACCGGTCACCGACAGCAACGGTGTACTCTGCACTATTAGTACCCTTGATTTCAACGACAATTATGACGTCAACGTTATCCTGAAGGTATGGGATTTGGCTGGCAATGTCGGGGAAGATGTTAAGTACAGCGCGGATGTCAACAATCCGGACCTGGAACCGCCCGATGTCAATTTCCACGCGTTTTGGAACGGTAGTGAAGTCAATGAAAACTCGTTTGTCGACAGCACAATCGACGTAAATGTTACCCCCACGGATGCCAACGATGATATTAAAAGAATAGAATTATGGTGGGGTAACGAGGAATGCCAAGACCAGCAGCTTATTACCACAGAAGAGGACCCCAATCACCTGCCGATCGATGTTAATACCAACAAGCCGTGGGCATATCAAGTCAATCCCTATTCGTTCCAGAACGGCCCAAGCTGCCTTATCGTTCATGTCTGGGACATGTTTGAAAATGAGACTACCGAATCAGTACAGTTCTTCAACGACAGTAATGTATCGAACTTCAGAGTCACGCCAAGTGTTATCACGCCGTTCCAGACCCAGCTTACCGTGAGCGCCTCGCTGAAAGAGCCAATGACCTGGGATATTAACATGATTGACCCTGACAGCGATGTATTTACAGCACGGGCTGGCAGCGAACGGACAATCCACGAGGTGTTCGACGTTAATGGCAATTGGATGGACGGCGGTTGGGTAGCGCAGCTGTTCGTTGGTGCAGTTGAAGTCAACGCGCCCTTTACGGTCGCGTTGAGTCCACCGGTTGCAGAAATCAGCAACCTTGTCAACGACACGTATGATGGGTCCAGAGACTTGTCGGTGGACCCGCTGCCCATAGTCAGTGAAGGCCTGTTCGAGCTGGAAGGCGCTGCTTACCATCCCAGCACGTCGTACGACGTGGACTACAAGGTGACCATCTATCAATGGAACGTAAATGAGTACAACCTGGTCAAGGTCGTCACCCCGGGAGATTCTGACCAAGATGATTGGGAGCCGATACGGGTTGAGCCGTATGGCTCATTGGGCACCTTAGATTTTAGCGGCGTTGAAAACGGGACCTACCTGCTCCGGCTGGCTGTCATGTACAGCGGAAGCGTTGAATACGCCACTGTTGACTTTGTTCTTGACTGTCCGCTCAAGGTAGGCAATGTCAAGTTCACGCAACAGGACCTTGTTATACCTCTGGCCGGTATTCCGCTGGCTGTAATCCGCACCTACGACAGCCTCCGCAGAAACATCGACAGTGACTTCGGCCACGGCTGGACCTACTCAATTGCCGATATGGACATTAAACTTGATGAAGCACGCGAGCCCATGGACGATTTTTACCCTCCTGGCGGATACCCAGAAAGCATAAGGCTTGGCGATAACTATGCTCGCAACGTAACATTGACCCTTCCTGACGGCCGGAGAACCACCTTCCTTTTCTACCTTGAAAGACGCCTCTACTCCTGGCGCGCCGAATACATGTCTCCACCGGGTGTTAATTACACTCTCGAAACCGAGGAGGATGAAAACATCGTCTACGGAGGAGTGTGGTTCGGACAGGGAGTCTACGGGAGTGCGCTCGAATTAGCTGAAAACTACGATTTTTCCGGTTATGTCCTGACAGATAAAGAAAACAATACTCAATATTATATCAAAAGAGGTAAACTCTGGAAAGGCGTCTATAGTTATAACGGCCTGCCCGTTTATGTCCAACCTTACGGTGACCCCTATTTGTCTCATATAATAACCGCCGGCGGGGAGAAGATTGATTTCAATGTAGACCTCTACGACGGCAAGATAGGCAAAAACGACAAGGGAATCGAGCATTTCAGCAGAGATGATCACAGAAATCCCACCGGCAGGATCCAAATCATATACGATGGCGGCCACATTGCTGCAATAAAGGCCGACCCCTGCGACCACTTCGTCACCGATATCAACGATGCCCGCGGATTGACCCCAATTCGCTACGTCTACGACGACCAAGGCCGCCTGACGGCTACAATCGACGCCAAAGGCAATACTATACAGCTAAGCCACGATATAGACGGCCAGGCCGAGACCATCTACAACCGCCTTGGCTATGCAACGACATACCACTATAACGACCGGGGCAATATCGTGGCGACAACCGACGCCATGGGTTATACCACAACCAATGACTACAACGACCCGCTTAACCCTGACAGGGTTACAGCCGTTACAAATGCATTAGGCAATACGACCTATTATGAATATGACAGCTTGGGCAGGACCATACAAATCACGGACCCCGAAGGCAATATAACCGTGTATGGCTATGACGGCAGCGGCAACCGCACCTCAACCGTCCAGATGATACCCGACCCGGGCGGCTCCGACACCCCCCAGATAATATCGTCGACCACCAGTGAATATGATTATCGCAACAACCTCAGAAAAACCACGGATGCGCTCGGCAACAGCACCGTGTATACATACGATGATGATAAGAATCGAATGACCGCGGTTGTAAAGGAGGACGCGAATGGTTTTATGCTGGATGTCGTGACCACCTACACGTACGACGACAATTCCAACTTCCCGAGCTCGCCGAACAGTATAACCGACCAGGCCGGAGTCACACAGTACTTTGAGTACGACAGCAGTGGAAATCCGACCAAATCCTGGTACCACTGCGTCGACCCCAACAACTCAAATAATTACTGCAACGTCTATAACATCACTGAATATGATGCTATGGGCCGGGCAGTCAAGACCATAAGGGATGTCAACCAGGTAAACGGCAACGTCAATGCCTATACCTTGACCCTAAGCGAAACACAGTACAACAGTATAGGCAGGCCCGACACAACCATAAACCAGTATGGCGCTTTGACCAAGTATGAGTACGACCATTTGGGCAATTTGGTCGAGACGCTCCTCTATGAAAGCTGGGACGATTATAACGACCATTATCCAGACTATCCTGCAGATATGAATGGCATCCTGACAATTTCGCAAACACTTTTCGACGAGGAAGGAAGGTCCATCGTAAGTATCGGCCCCTATGACCCCTGCGACCCTAACGTCAACGGAACCGAAACAGTCTACGACGCACTCGGGCGCGTGATAGAGACCAGGCGATGGGCCGATGTCAGTATTCCCATCGCAGATATTGTAGTTGGCAGCGAGATTGTCGGGAAGACAAACACCATCGACGCCAATGGGGACCCCAACTGGAGTCATGGTGATTTCCTGTCCAAGACGCTTACCGAATACGACCTGCTTGGCAGGGTCTGGAAAACCAAAGTCCAAGACGAAGGCGGCGACTGGCAAGTAACCAAATATGAGTATGACGCAATAGGCAGGCAAGCTGCCGTCATCGATCCGAACGGCAACCGTACCGAGTACGAGTACGAGGGCACACAGCGCGTACTGACGCGTGATGCGCTCGGGCGCGAGACCCGATCCACTTACGACGCGCTCGGGAGGCTCGTGCAGACTACCTTTGACGATGGAACCTATACCTATACCGACTACGACGAATTCGGCAGGGTCAGCACAAAGACCGACCAGGCCGGTCGGACAAGGTGGTTTGACTAGGATGACATTGGCCGACTCAGCGCCGTTATTCTCCCTGCCGTCGGCGACCCGTGCAACAACGACAAACTTACCTACCCGCGCTATGAATACGACTACGATATGTACGGCAATCTCGTCGAGATTCGGGACAATATGCGCGAAGACCCTGAAACCGGCGATGTAAACGATACTTATAAGCGCGTTACGAAGTTTACCTACAACGAAATGCACCAGCAGGCAAGCCGGATACTTCCCGACGGACGGACCGACTACAAAACCTACGATGCCAACGGCCTGCTGGTTAAGTCCGTGGACTTCGAGGGCCATGTAACCGGCTTCAAGTACAACGACCGCGGCCAGCTCGAATTCCAGAACTTCTACGATGATAACGACCTCTACGACCTCGATGACCCCAACATGTACTACAAACTGGCCTATGACAATCTTGGCCGCGTGGTAACAACTGAGGTAAACGACGTTGATACACCCGATGGGGTCGTCATATATAGGAATTATTACGACGCCGAGGGGGGAATTTACCAGCTCGACTCGCCGGAGGGCTTTATCAGATACGAGTTCTCCGACATCACCGGACGAAGGATGGAAGTCTACACCCCGGAATCGGAAGAGTCGCAGGAGTTTGACACCAAGGTCGGCTATACATACGACCAATTAGGCAGGCTAAAGACCGTAACACTCAATAAATATAACGGAGAGACCAGCAGCCAGACTACCACCTATAGCTACAACGACGTCGGCTCTCTTGCTTCGGTCGCACATCCAAACAACCTCACCACATACCAGTATGACAGTCTTAACCGCCTCACAGACGTAAACATTTATGATGCCTCAGAGCTCGCAGTTCACTACGAATACACACTCGCCCCGGACGGCCACAGGACCGGCGTTACGGAGGTGGTCGACGGCAATACCACCGTAGTTGACTGGACGTATGATGCCCTTAACCGGCTGATTGCCGAGGACTACAATGCCCCTGACGATACCAATGACTTTATACATAGTTATGTCTACGACCTCGTTGGCAACCGTCTGGAGCGTCAGGTCGCAGACGGGCCGAACACCCTATACTCCTACGACCCGAATAACGACCGGCTCATCACAGAAACCACCGACACAAATACCATCACCTACACCTACGATGAGAACGGTTCTCTAACCTACAAAGACGCAGGCGAAGACCCCAACGTACAATACACCTACAACTTCCAGCGCAGGCTCGCTAAAGTCCAGGTAGAGGGCGGCAACACCGTCGATTACAAATACAACCCCGGTGGCATACGCGTCGAGGCTGACGATGGCACGAAAGTGACCCAACACCTCATCGACCCGTATAATCATACCGGCTACGCCCAGGTCTTAAAGGAGGCCATAAATAACGACGTCAATACGGTCTACGTCATAGGCCACGATGTCCTCGCCCAAGCCAAGGGAACCGGTGCGCCGCAGTATTTGCTGTATGACGGGCACGGCTCGGTAAGGTACCTCGCAAACTCATCAGGCACCATAGCGGAAAGTTATGCGTATGACGCCTATGGCAGGGCCCATACGTTTAACCCCGCCGCCGAATAGTAAAGGATTTCAATACAACATAGCATGTTATGGTTTCGGTCACGGTACCAGATAAGGGGTAAGACTGGCCCACGTGATTTGGTCACCTTGGTTAGACCCTGAGCGTCCGCGTTCAGGAAGCGCGCCGCTCAGACGTGGCGGATACGTATGACAGGACACGCGGGGAAACTTTTAATCAACATTTACTTGGTAACAGATATCATGATGCATATTTTTGGAGCGATATACGTCGAGTTTATTGAGGAAGAAATGTGAAGTCGACCGGTCGAAAGTGGAATTTAAACAGGAGAGACAAGTGTAATCACTTTACACCAGCAGTTTGCGCCACAGAGATGGTCAGAAAAATTTTGTTAACGTTTCTACTCTTGGTTGGCCCAGTGAACGCCGATTTAGTCGGCTGGTGGAAGTTTGATGAGGGTTCAGGCATCATCGCTGGCGATCATTCAGGCTTCTATCATGACGGGACCTTAAATAACATGGACAGCAATGATTGGGTTGAAGGCGTGATGGGCAACGCGCTGGCGTTTGATGGAGTCGACGACTATGTGTCAATCTCTCAACTCGAGTCACTGGCTACCGGCGCCCTAACGATATCGGCGTGGTTTAAACGAGCTGGTAAGCAACCGGATTCCTTTACAGGTCTAGTTTTTAGCCGCGACGGTCATTCCACAGCGGGACTGACTCTCGGGATGAGCACACCAGACCTGGCAGTTAACCATGAATTGGCATATAACTGGAATGACAGAATAGCAGCTTGGGGATGGCATTCCGAGCTCATTGTGCCGGACAACAGATGGGTCTTCGTTGCCCTTGTGGCAGCACCAACAGAAGCCACACTATATCTCGGCCAAGATGGACTTCTCAGCTCAGCAACAAGCCAAAATGAACATAGAATTGAGGAATTTGATGGCGAGATTTGGATTGGTCGAGACGCTATGTCGGGGAGGAAGAGGTGTTTTAGAGGTCTAATTGACAATGTCCGCATTTACAACCGCGAGCTTGATGTGAATGAGATCAAAGCGATTTACGCTCGTTCTGAGGGACTTTCGAGCCCTAGGGACGCACAGATAGCCAAATACGCTGACGATGCACTTGAAAAAGCTCATGAACGTCTGCGGCGCATCGGCGATTGGCGCGCTAGCCCTACCCTCAAAAGAAAACATACTGATGAAATAACTGATGCACTTCTCGTCATTGCAAAAGCGAAACAAGCAAAAAACTTGCCTTCGGAGAAAGTGTTGACCGACTATTACGCATTAGTTCAGCAATTCCCTAATTGTCCTGAGGCTACTGATGCTATATGTGAGATAGCCAGTTTGGACAAGAAAAACGGCCTGGAGCAGCTCAACAAGTTTCTGGATAAGGATGGCAACGCTAGCAGAGCTAATCGGTTTTATGCTCGCCTCATAAGGGGCTCTATGAGCGGGGCTGACTATATAAATACAACAAAATACTTGAAAGCGTTCGTTGACAGATATGCCTCGGCGGAAGGTGGTCTGCGGTTAATGAGTCAGTTAATCAGCGATGTCGGAGAAATCGCCGACACCGCTGAATTTAACGAAGCACTGAACCTTTGTGCCCCACAAGATGCCAATTCCGCGTTTCGTTGCGGTTTATTCAGATACCAGACCTCAAAATGTGTAGAATCAGCAGGTTTTGACGAGACCCGTAAACAGGTACATGAGATCTGCACAAGATACCCGGGCACGAAGCTTGCTATATGTGCTCAAGCACTTTTAGCTGACAAACATTACAAGGATGGCAACTACGTTCTTGCACTGACAGCATTCAAGCCCGGACTGTTCGACACGTCAAGGCGGGAATGCTATATTATTGGTGATATTTATAACATCATGAAGCAATACCAGCTAAACACGTTGCGACCAACTGGAGTAGATTTGGCCAAACTGTACAGGGCTGCAGCAGAACATGCCCGGAACCTGCGCCGGTACGCAGTTGCCGTGTGTTGCTATAACCAAGCTGCAAAGCTGATGGGTTCGGATCTGGAGGCTTTTGAGGAGGCGGCAGGCACAAGCTCTTGTAATACAACTCCAGACAATCAAGTTTGGTTCTGGAGCGGATTGCTTGCGGCCGAAGAGGGTAATTTGACAGCGGCCGTGGCGGAATACAAGAAGTTTCTTGAGAAAGACACTACAAGTGCACTTGCTGCAAGAGCATATTATGACATTGCCAGGGCAAGACTCGCAACTGAGCAATATTGTGAAGCGCAAGAGGCAATAGCGAAGGCCGTAGCCATAAGCCCTTGCGCCTACGTAATCCAATTGGCGAAGAAGTTAAAAGGACTGTGCTCACCGCTCAGATAACAAAACAGATGAGAGTTACTATGTTGTCCGGCAACTTCAAACAGATACTGCGATTAGCGCTGACAATAGCAGTATGCAGTCCCATCAACACTTTTGGTGTGGTCGCTAATGCAAGCGTCTGGGAGAGGTTTGGCAGGAACGTGTTGTATTTCTTAGGCAGCAACCGTTGCCCTAGCCCAACATGGCTGACGCGGGAGCAGCAGATAATGATTGCTTTGGCAAAGCCGGATTCACAAAATGCCGTTTCGGCAATGGAATCCTTTTTGGAACAGGCGCCGCACGCATATGAACAAGAAATCTTCGCCCGACATCGTCACATTGTGCTGCACAGGAACCCACAATGCATTCTCGGGTTACACTTCGCGGGAGAATTCCCTAACACAAAATTAGGAAATTCAGCACACAAACAATTTGAGCAAAGCGTCGAACGTTCGTGCCTCGTGGTACTTGGAACAGACCTTCCTTGGCAACAACGGTTGGAAGCAATGTTAAGAAAGACTAGAGAGGGTAGAGCGAGCACTTTTGGGCTTGGCTTTTTCGCAGAAGAAGAAGTTCCTTATCTGTTGATCTACCTCACCAAAAATGGAAGTTCAGAAAAGACCAAACAAAAGGCGAGAAAACTGCTGGCGGAATATCTACTGGAGCACTCTGGTATTGAGCCTGCTCTTAGACAATACCGCGTCTTCTTATCTGGGCAAGAATTTGCAGAGGTCGACGAGAATCTTGAATTGCAAGTCGCGCAGCTGTTTGAGCGGACTGGTGCGATGACAGACGCCCGAAGATTCTACGAGAGAATCTTTGAAAAAACTGACGTAATGGGGGCTGCAACAACTGCCTGTAAAAAGATAGTGAGCGCCAGTCTTGAAAACTCTCAGGAAATGAGAGCTTGGCAGTTCATCAATGGTCTGAGTAAGAGATTTCCCACCTTTTCAGACCTAGAATTAGAGAGCTTCTTTGCCGACTTTAAGGCTAGCCGTGAAATAAAGTCGCAACTGATAATAGCAGAACTTCTAACCTGTGAGAACATAGAAAGAAGCCTTCGCCTGTGTCGAGGTTACGACGACCTGTGGACGAATGAAGAAGCTGTTGAACGATGGCAGAGCACAATAGACGTGTCCGTTCCTTCCGGCCTAGCATGGGAGTGCGCAAGGTTGTACTTGGCATGGAATCTAGTCAAAGCAGGAAAAGTCGCTGCAGGAAGAAACGTGCTGGACAATCCCTATGGCTCCTTTAACGAAGGGAAAGGTGGTCACGGGAAAATCGTATTACAAAATTCATGTTCCTCGATCTACCCGGCCATACGCTTGCGGGCACTTCTGATATTGGGCGATATTGCTGAACGTTTTGACAGAAGCGCCGAAGCGATGAAGTATTACCAGCAAGCGGCTCAGGTTAAAAGCCCAATAATTTTGCCAGAATTCACCAAACCTTTTGATGCTACAAAGACAAAAGCTGACAAATTAAGCTTTGAAGAGTTGTGTTGTTTGCGGTCCTTGCTGTGGGGCTGTCAGGAACTGGCCGACAAGAACTCCGACGCGGCTGTTGAACATTTGTTAAAAGGGGACCGAGCTATTGCCAAGCTGTCGCAAAGCGCGATCGCCGAAGACCTCCGAACAGCAATATCCCGCATGCTCATGTTGGCATATCTGCAGGTTGGTGATTACGTAAGAGCGGAACAATACGGGCTTAAAGCAACTAAGGTTATCGGTGAGCACCGGCAAGACCGCGAAAGCCTCTCGGCCCGCAATTTAGGTGTCCAGAGGATAGAGAACGCACTGTTCGTATTGTCCGCTGAACTGCGCAATTGGCAGTGCGCCGAATTAAAGTCACAGCTTGCGCATTATGCAAAAAATCTGTACATCACCGCGACGACCTGTGGCGGTTACAAGACAGGCCGTGAACTGACAGAAAGTACTCCGGTCCAACTCTTCTGGGACGTCGAAAAACAGCGGATAGCACAGTTTTTGCTCGCAGATTATGAGTTCGCGAAGAAGCGAGCACTGCACGAAGGCTGTGCTCAGGCCTACCTGCAGCTTGAGCCAATCATGTTTGTGGCTCACCTTCTTCGCGAAGAGTCTTTTGACCAAATCTGCAGCGCAGTTGCCGAGAACGCCGCGCCTGAGGGTGTCGAACGCACGATGTACGGGTTCGCAAAATTTGCCAGACATGTTAACCGGCCCGTCGTTGCTCAAATGGTGCTCGATAGAGTAGCCAAAGAGATACACGATTCTGGGGATAACGTTGAACTACTCAAGAATATTGCTGATATGTGCTTGGCAGAACAGCGCTATGAGAAAGCCGTAGAAATCTATGAAGAGGTAATTAGCCAGAGTTGTGGTGAAACGGTGGCACCCGATATTCAGCTTAAGGTCATAAATATCTATGGTGAGAAGCTGGAGAATTACGACAAGGCAACGCAGCACTGTCAAAGATTCCTTCACATCTTCACTGATAGTCCGCTCGTGCCAGAGGTAGAGTTTCTGATGGGAAAACTTGCTTATAAGATCAGGGATTATAATAGAGCTGTCGAGCAACTTGATCTTTTTCGGCAAAAGCATCCTGATACACCGAGGGAGACCGAAGCGATGATACTCGGCGCTACCAGCCGGATGTTTGAGGGTGACACCGGGGATTCGATCGCTCGATTTACAGAAATCATCCAAAAGCACCCCGAAAGCGATGAAGCTGTTCGCAGCATGTTCCTCATAGGCTACGCACAGTTATCCGAACAAAAAAACCCCGAGGCTCTGAGGACTTTTGAGCAGCTAGTCGAGCAGTTTCCGGAATCCAAGTACAGAAAGCAAGCACAAGAGCTGATCGGCCGCATAAGTGGAGTATCTCAATGAAAAAAACGGTTATAACAGCCCAGTTGTGTTTGGGGCTTTGCGTTTCAGTCTGTTCTTTTTCAGATGTCACAACTCCGCAGAGCTATGGAAACACTGAATCTACAGAAGGGACAAAGCAATCTTACCGACCCAATGTCCTCCTAATCGGTATCGAAGTTATCCGGGCAGACCACGTCAGTCGCCTTGGTTATTTCCGAAATACGACACCCACGCTCGATAAACTGGCACATGAAGGTGTGATATTTTCCAGAGCGATTGCCACATCAAGCTGGACACTGCCGACCAACATGTCGGTCTTCACCTCTCTCTATCCTAGTGTCCATAAGGTAACAGATAACAAAAGGACGCTACCTAAAAGGATAACCACACTCGCCCAGGTTCTAAAGAAAAACGGTTATCTGACCGCAGCGTTTGTAACTAGTCCTGTTCTAGACGGTGGCAACGGTTTCTCCAGAGGCTTCGATCTATACGATGATTTTTCTGCAAAACTGGATCTTGCCGTAGGGCTGCTTGGAAATGAGGCAACCAACCAAGACATGTTTACAGGTGCTAGAACCTGCGAGGTTCTGAACCGTACCGCTACCGCTTGGCTTCAGAAGAATCACAAAAAGCCGTTCTTCATGTTCCTTTTCTATTTTGATTCCCATTACCCCTATACTCCACCCCCGCCTTTCGACACCACGTTTGATCCAGACTACGTGGGTCCGATTGAACCAGCTACACTCCCTGGTAATCAGCGTAAAATGCCACGGCCCGCGCCTAGAGACCTTGAGCACCTAATTGCTCTTTATGATGGCGGCATACAATACACAGATGAGTACATTTCAAAGCTGCTGGACGCACTCAGGAAATACGGGATACTTGATAATACCCTTGTAATTGTGTTTGCTGACCACGGCGAAGCATTCTATGAGCATGACAAGGTAGGACACGGGGAAATGCTGTATAACGAAGTAATTCATATTCCGTTGATACTTAGGTGGCCCCATGCAATACCTCCAAGTAGACAAATTGATGCTCTCGTAAGCCAAGTTGACATCATGCCGACGGTCCTCGATTATCTAAATGTTGAGCACGATGGTTTCATGCAGGGTCGGAGCCTAAAAGCCCTTATCGAAGGTCATAAAGCTGAAATCCATGATGCAGTTTTTGCAGAACTCAGCGCAAGAAAAGAGGATAGTTACTGTGCCGTTGTCAGTGGAGGTAGGAAGTTTATCCTAGACTTGAGCACCGGCAGGAAAGAACTCTTCGACTTGACCAGCGATCCAGAAGAACAAGTTAATCTATATAAGGAACAATCGTTATCCAGCCCTATGCTATTGGAAAGCAAGTTGACGCGGTGGCGTGTACGCAATGACAGATTGTTCAACATACTTTCAGGCAGTGAAACACTACCGCAGGTCGAGTTGGATGAGGATAAACTGAGGCAGCTCAGAGGTCTTGGTTATATACAGTAGGCTATTGGTTTTATTATGTACCCATCACCTGGTGATTTTCGGAACTACATAATTCAAGCGGCTGATGGGCAGCGCTTGCACGGGTCCTTGCTGAGGTTTAATTTGACGTGTTGGATGAGGAAAAAGCAAATGAACAGGCGTGATTTTGTTGAAAAGAATCAGCTCGGGAGTAGCTATGCTAACGATGCCAGGGCTAGCCGCTCTATTTGCTACTGCTTTAAAGAAACCAAACTGGCTATTTGTAATGGCCGATTAGTTTCGCAAACAAGCTATGGGGTTCATGAATGAGGATCACGAATAGGCAGCACATGAAATGGATTGTGCTCTTCTCAAATTAGTGGAAGTGACGCTTATCCATTACTATATGTCAGCTGAAAGATGCCACGACTAATCGAGTATTGCCTTTGGATATAAAGAAATACACTTCATTCAAAAAAAGGGTTGGATATATAAAAGATAAATATGAGAAATCAAAGAAGCAACTCTCTGGCATACTTGGGAGTTTAATAGAGATGATTAGAGAACATACTTAACCCCAAATTAACAAATAAGCGCAGAATCTCTCTCAAGATCCTTCTTAATTCATTATTTTTAATTAGGTTGGTATTGGAAAAAAACAACAATTAGGAGGAGAACTCAGCAGGTATCGCAACTTATCGCAAGCTTTCGACCTTTGCCTGAGAAATTGGCAAAGGACAGCATAGATGTTTTCAATTTCTTTTACTTAACAAATCCCGGAAACTCCCGTAAGTAATCATTGTTCGGCAGCAAAGCTCCTGTGTGGTGTCAGGTTCTCCGTAAGAATTGCGAAACGGACTGGGCTCAGAAATACCCACAGTATGTTGTTAGCGCTTGGATTGGTCACGATATTACGGTGTCAGCCGAGTATTACCTTCAGGTTCCAGAGCAGTTGTACGAGGAAGCTGCCCAAGAAAACTTGCCACAAACTGCCACAAAAACTGCCACAAATTCGAAAAAGCGAGATTCGGTGCTAACGAAGCTGCCCTCGTAAGCTGTTTTATTGGAAAGTGTTAAGAAAAAAGCGGGCGATGGGATTCGAACCCACGACGTCCAGCTTGGGAAGCTGACATTCTACCACTGAATTACGCCCGCAAAAACCTTTTCTCAGCACGATATTATAGGGAACTGGCATGACATTGTCAAATCCTACGTTAAGTATTTGCGCCGAAAAACCTTATCGTGACGATACGTCACTTTTGTTTTCGTCATTCTAACCCAGCCAGCGGGAATTAAAAATCACTCAGTTTTGGGCATCCTATTTAAGCTCGCCCACCGTCATGACATGTAGCCGAGCATCTGTATTTCGGGCATTGCCGCTTTGAAGGGCATATTAACAGACCGCACCTTAAAATATCCGCAACCAGATACACTCGATTGTTGTCTGTTTATTAAGCCTGGAAAAAACTCTGTATTTTTACATCTTCTTAAAGCTGCAGGGTAAGTACTTGATTACAAAGCACTTAGATAAGCAAACTTTTTGTGGTTCTGGCCAAAATAAGGCGAATTCTCTTGACAGATGCCGGTGATGTTCTGTAAGTTAAGAATATAGCTTGTGAATGTGAACACAAGCACTAAATAAGAGTAGTACAACTCATGCGATACCATAAGATACCTGATGAGACTATTCGGCGGCTGCCGATTTACCTGCGAGGGCTGTTGTTTTCGTCGGTACAGGGCCAGGAGAACATCTCCAGCCGGGACCTGGCCGAGTTCCTCGGCGTTACGCCGTGGCAGATAAGAAAGGATTTTTCCTATTTTGGCGACTTCGGCACGCGCGGCGTGGGCTATGATACCGAGAATCTCGCGAAACAAATTAAGAAAATTCTCAAACTTGATGTCGTTCGCAAGATAGCCCTGATTGGAGCTGGCAATCTGGGCTCAGCTGTTCTGGCATATCAGGCGTTTGGGACATACGGGCTTGAGGTCGCTGCGGTGTTCGATACTAATGCTGAAAAAATCGGCAAGAAAATAGAGGATGTGGTGATTGAAGATGCCTCGAATCTTCGGACACTGAAAAGAAGGAAAATCGACCTTGCGATTATCACCGTTCCGCGAGAGGCGGCGCAGGAAACAGCCGATGCGCTGGTCGAAGCAGGCGTAAGGGGTATCCTGAATTTTTCTCCATGTTACATAACGGTCCCCAAGAAGGTCAAAGTAATAACCATTGATATCGCGATGGACCTTGCGCGGCTGCCGTATTATATGCCGGCAAGCTGAAAAGACAGAAAACGAAATAGTCTTAGGATTAGTTGCCAAAAAATAATGAATTGCATTTGACTACCTGCGGTTGGTAGTATACAAAATAGCCGCTGGCAGGTATGCATAGATTTAGGAAAGAGAAATGGAAGCCGTGTTTGTAAGTGAGTTAAAGCCATTTTTAGATGCTGTCGCCGGACAGATGGAGCTTTACGTTCCCAAGAAAAGCGGTGACTATTATGTATTCAGCAAATATGACCGTTCGGCCGAAGCACCGGTGGGATTTAACAACATACGGGCGTGTACGCCGGTAAAAGAGTTTCTGCTTCCGGTATGTGAGCTGGCTGCAACTTACCCCGATTCGCTTGAGACGAAGGAGATAGAGCCGTTCGCCGTCTTCGGGCTTAAGGACTGTGATTTGCGCTCCATTGAGATTCTGGACAAGGTTTTTGCGGAGGATGAATTCGAGGACCCATTTTACACATCGCGACGCGGGCAAATGTTTATAATCACTTCCGACTGCCGTGAGCCCGGCGAGAGCTGTTTCTGTAATGTCCTCGACGGACGACCCTTTGCCGAAAGCGGATTTGACTTGAACGTATCGCAAATGAGGGACGGCTTTATCATCGAAGCCGGCTCGGACAAGGGCAAGGATTTCATAGAAAAACACTCCCAGCTTTTCACGAATGTTCCTGAAGCTTTGCTGGACGAACGAGACAAAAACAGGGCTCAGACACAAGAGCAGCTTGAACAGAACAATGCGGAGCTTAAGTTTGACAAGGCAATAAAGGAAGTTGTGGAGGGCAGCGAGGAGTCTGATGTTTTTGATGAGCAGGCGAAGACCTGCATAGAATGTCAGGCGTGTACGAGGATTTGTCCCACCTGTCATTGTTTCTACCTCTATGATGCCAAGCAGAAAGACTACTTTGCCAAGATGAAGATGTGGGACAGTTGTATGCGGATGGCCTATGCGGCCGTAGCCGGCGGCGCGAATCCATACAAGATACTCGGCGACAGAATCAAACACCGCCTTATGCACAAGTTTGTTTATTTTCTCGACAGGTACGGCATTGATATGTGTGTGGGCTGCGGCAGGTGCGTGGACGCCGAAGCAGGCGGAGTAGACCTGCGAGAGTTACTGAAAAAACTGAGTGAAGAACTTAAAGGCAAAGCTAAGAAAAAAGCGAAAGTTGTAAAATGAGCGCAAATCCCTACCAACCAATAAACGGCGAAGTCGTTGATGTCATAGACGAATCCCCGACGATTAAGAGTTTTGTCGTTGTGCCGGAGGAGACGTTCAAGTTCGAAACGGGCCAGTTCGTGGAACTGACTTTGCCGGGCGAAGGCGAGGCACCGTTTACTCCCTCGTCATCACCGAGCGATACGGAGAAGATGGAAATTACTATCATGAAGGCTGGACGGGTGACGGCTTTACTGCACGAGTGCAAAAAGGGGCAAAAGGTCGGTATTCGCGGGCCGTTCGGCAACGGCTATCCGATTGATGATTTTACCGGCAAAGAAGTTTATATAGTCGGCGGCGGCGTAGGTCTGGCACCAATCAGGTCCTTGTTTTTGACGCTTGTCGATAGAATAAAAGAATTCAAGTCGGTGGTCTGCCGATACGGGGCCAGAACACCCGACGACCTTATTTATAAGAAGACGCTTTTCGGCTCCTGGCAGAAGATTAACGAAGTGGACATCAAACTTACCGTTGATGAGGCAAACGGCGAGTGGAAGGACAATGTCGGTGTTGTGACCACGATACTGTCAGCCAAAGACGTAAACATCAAGAACGCCGTGGCGGTGGTATGCGGGCCGCCGATTATGATGAGGTTTGCCACGTTGAAATTGCTGGAGTTCGGATTTGCACCCAAAAATATTTATCTTTCGATGGAGAAGAACATGAGCTGCGGGATAGGCAAATGCGGGCACTGCATGTTAGGCAAGTACTATGTCTGCAAGGACGGGCCTGTTTTTACCTACGAGCAGGTAAAAGGCTACCCTGATATTTGGGATTAAAAGCAAAACGAGGTTTTTGTATGGGCGCGAAGTTAATAATCGATTTGGCAAAATGCAAGCTCCAGGATGAGTCGAAGGTGCAGTGTTCGTACAAGCACCATCCTGAGAATAAGGGTATCGACTCACTGCTGGAAATGATTCGCTTCGCTTTGATTTGCCGAAGATGCGAAGCGGCACCATGTATCAACGCCTGTCCCCAAGGGGCCTTAGAGAAGGTGCCAAGCGAAAACGACGACGCCGGTATTCTTAAGCGGGCAAACATGTTGTGCACCGGCTGCGGAAGCTGTGCGATAGCATGTCCGTTCGGCACTATATACACCGATTTGATACCATTTCCAAGCAGTGTTTGCGACCTGTCCAGAGGCAGGTTGAAGGATGGCGAAAAGCCGTTATGTGTTACCACGTGTCAGGACGGCAGCCTGGATTACCGACAAGTCGATGTGACCAAGGAGAAAGATCTAGTGGAAGTCTTCGATGATATCGTAGTTCGGGTTTCAGGTGGCAGTTTGTGGGAACCGTTCTTAAGGGAAGAGGAAAAGGCAAAGAAATGAGTGAAGCATTGCAGAGTTTGTTCTGGATTGTTGTTTTCCCGGGTTTTCTATTCACGCTGGTTTTCGGGCTGGTGGCATCCTGGATAGTCCGCAAGGTAAGCGCACTGGTGCAGTGGCGCGTCGGGCCGCCATTGTTCCAGCCGTTTTATGATGTCATAAAACTAATGGGCAAGGAAGTCCTGGTGCCGCAGGACGGACAACGGAGCGTCTTTATAGCAGCGCCTCTTGTCGGCATGGCGGCGGTACTACTGCTCTCGACAATGCTGTGGCGGATAACGATTGACCAAACGGCCTTTGTCGGTGACATTATCGTAGCGATTTATTTGATGGTGCTGCCGTCTCTGGCATTGATTTTCGGCAGCAGCGCTAGTGCCAGTCCCCACGCTCAGGTTGGTACCGCCAGAGAAATGAAACTGGTTATGGGCTACGAGTTGCCGCTGGTACTGGCTTTTATTGTGGTTGTCATCAAAACCGGCGGGCAGCTCAGCCTAGCTGCAATCGCCGAGCAAACGACGGCCCTCAGCATATCCGGAATGCTGGCGTTTCTGGTCAGCATAATGTGCGTTCAGGCAAAGCTCGGGTTTGTGCCGTTCGACATAGCCGAGGCGGAGACCGAGCTTGGAAGCGGCGTTTTGATGGAATACTCCGGAGCCTTGCTGGCCGTGTGGAAAGTCATGCAGGCGATGATGCTTGTGGCTCTGCCGCTGTTTTTGGTGATGGTGTTTCTCGGCGGCTTCGGGGTAAGCTTATGGGCGGGTCTCGGCAAGTATGTACTGGTACTTGTTTTGCTAATTTTGATAAAGAATACCAACCCGCGCGTGCGGATTGACCAGGCAATGAAGTTCTTCTGGGTTTACTGCGGGATTGCCCTGGCCGTCGCTGTTATACTGGCGGCAACAGGCAGCTATTATGGCATCAAGTGGCTATAAGGTGAGTATATGAGTTGGAAAATATGGTCATTAAAAAAATCGCCGTGGGTATTTCACGTTAATACCGGCGCTTGCAACAACTGCGATATAGAAATCGTCAATTTGCTGACACCGAAGTTTGATGTTGAGAGGTTCGGCATTAAACTGGTCGGCTCGCCCCGGCACGCGGATGCACTTTTGGTAACCGGAGTAGTGACCCGCCAGGCGGCACCGCGACTGAAGGAAGTATATCGTCAGACCGCAAAACCCTGCGTTGTTTTTGCAATCGGCGCTTGTGCCTGCGACACAGGAATATTCAACAAGGGCTATCACGTGGTCGGGCCGGTAGATAAGATAATCAAGGAAGTGGACCCCAATGCAATTATAGCCTACGTACCGGGCTGCCCGCCTAAGCCGGAGGCCATGATATCCGGCGTAGTGAAGGCCCTGTCGATTCTATAACAGGAAAGAGCTATGAACCAAGAAGAATTGGAAAATAAACTGTCGCAAATAAAAGACAAGCTCATAGGAACCGAGCACAGACCGGCGAACAGAACATTCCTTATGTGCGAGTCTGAAAACAGTTACGAAGTCAATAAATTCTTGTTTGAGGACGTCGGCTTAAGGTTTGTAATCGCTACTGGTATCGATTCAGACGACTGTTTCGAAATTCTTTATCATTACTCCCGTGATGAAATTGGTCACGTAGTTACTGTAAAAGCCTTCATCCGCGACCGCGAGAATCCTGCGATTGAGTCTATCGCTCCCTTCTTGCCCGGCGCGGAATGGATAGAAAGAGAAATCCACGACATATTGGGAATCGAGTTTAAGAATCATCCCGATATGAGAAGACTGATTTTGGCCGATGATTGGCCTGATGGTGTCTATCCACTCAGGAAGGACACCAAACGCCCGGACAGCAAACCATCCAGCCGGCCAATTGCCCAATCACAATCGCCGGCCGGCCGAACCATCCAACTGTCGAAACCCATTGTGGCAGTAGGGCCGTTTCACCCGCTTCAGGAAGAGATGGAATTTTACCAGCTCACCGTTGACGGCGAAACAGTCACTGATATTGATGTGAGAATATCCTACAATCATCGCGGGATGGAAGGCATAAGTGAGACCCTGCAATTTGACCAGGTGCCATTCCTCGTATCCCGAATATGCGGCATTTGCTCGGCTTCGCATCCTTTAGCTTACGTCCAGGCGGTAGAAGACATCGCCGGGGTTAAGCCACCTGAGCGGGCTCTCTACGTGCGAACAATTATTAACGAACTTGAGCGCATCCACAGTCATGTCCTGTGGGTAGGTCTGGCGGGACATTTCATAGGTTATGACACGGTTTTTATGTGGGCGTGGAAATACCGTGAGCCGGTGCTCGATTTGCTGGAAGAAATCACAGGCAACAGAAACAACTATGGTAACGTGAAGGTGGGTGGTTGCCGTGAGAACATACCGGAGGAGATAAGGCCGAAGATAATCAAGGAAATGGATAAGCTCGAAAAGAAAATGGAAATGCTCACTAATGCAGTTCTCGATGACCCTATTCTGCACGCTCGACTCAAGGGGGTGGGTGTGCTGACGAAGGAGGCGGCTATAGAATATGCGGTGACGGGCCCGACTGCACGAGGCAGCGGTGTAGATATTGACGTAAGGCATGACGACCCATATGCGGCGTATGGTGAGCTGGACTGGAATGTAATCAGCCGGCCGGAAGGTGATGTTTTTGCGAAGGCTGTTGTTCGGCTACTCGAAACCCTTGAGTCTATCAAAATGGTCAAAGAAGCCGTCAACAAGCTCCCTGCCGGCCCTATCACCACCGAGGTGAAAGAAATCCCCCCAGGTGAGGGGTGCGGACGCGCTGAAGCTCCAAGGGGTGAGACGTTTCACTATGTCCGCAGTGACGGAGGCAACAGGCCAGTCCGCCACAAAATGAGGGCGCCCAGTTTTGTTAATGTGCCCTCGTTCAAGGCCTCGTGTATAGGTCAAAAGATCGCCGACGTGACAATTACACTCGCAGCGGTTGACCCCTGCTACAGCTGCACTGAGAGACTGGCTGTTGTCGACCGAAACAGCAAGGTTGTACATGACTACGAGGCACTTCTGCAAATGAGCCGTGAGAAAACAGCAAGAATAAAGAAAGAACTCGGTGCGCCGGGAATAAAGATGGAGGATTTGCAAATTGGATAACACTTTACTCGTTCCAGTTTTTTTACCCATGGTTGTGGGCTTTGTTCTGCTGTTTCTGCCGAACAAGTTAAGACCGCTGGCCAGGTTACTGACACTGATTATCTCAGTCTTTGTACTCGTTAAGTCCATCCAGATATTCAAGCTGGGCCAACTTAATTATGCCTGGTCTATTCTGCAAATAGGTGACCTGAGTTTAGACTTGCTACTTAGGACTACACCGCTGGGGGCCTTTATCTTGATGTTCTCTTGTGGTTTCGGCCTTTTGATAACCTTGTATTCCCTAAAATCGATTGGCCCGGGCGCAAAGCGGGTCAACGAGTATTACGGCGCCATATTGCTTACAATAGGCGGCTCAGCAGGGATACTGCTGTCCAATCACTTATTGTTTTTACTTGTTTTCTGGGAGATTGTTACCGTTTCACTGTATCTTCTTATCGCTACAGGAGGTAAAAATTGTAACTTTGCCGCGACGAAAAGCTTTGCAATGATAGGAGCATCAGATGCGGCTTTTCTGCTCGGCATCGCGATGGTATGGGCAATTTCTGAGACACTTGTTATCTCGGAGATAAGCCTGGCGACGGTTTCAACGGTTCCGATTATTGCCTTTTTACTTCTTTTGACCGCTGCTGTTACCAAGGCGGGTGCACTGCCATTGCACACGTGGCTTCCGACCAGCGGCGAATATGCCCCGGCGTCAATTATGGCGCTTCTGCCCGCCGCGATAGACAAACTCCTGGGGATTTATCTGCTGGTGATAATAGTGCGGGAGATATTTATACTGAAGTCGGCGGCGCTGAGCATTATCCTCGCGCTTATCGGTGCAGCTACAATTATCATCGCTGTGATGATTGCGATGGTGCAGCACAATCTCAAGAAGCTGCTGTCTTATCACGCTATCAGCCAGGTTGGTTACATGGTACTTGGCATAGCAACGGGGACGCCTGTGGGCATCGCCGGCGGGGTGTTTCATATGCTGAACCACGCAATATATAAATGCTGTTTGTTCCTGTGCGGCGGTGCGGTTGAACATGCGACGGGTACGGCCGAATTAGACAGGCTCGGTGGTCTGGGCAAGAAGATGTCGATTACGTTCGGCGCATGCCTGATAGCGGCACTGAGTATTTCCGGGATACCGCCATTTAACGGATTTGTCTCCAAGTGGATGGTTTATCAGGGTGTAATTGAGATGGGAACGTCCGGTGCAGGCAATGGGAGCGGACTGTGGCCCATCTGGCTGGTTGCCGCCATGTTTGGAAGCGCTCTTACTCTGGCATCATTTGTGAAACTGATTCACTCGATATTCCTTTCCCGCCTGCCGGAGCAGCTAAAAAGCGTAAAGGAAGTTTCGCCATCGATGTGGATTCCGATGAGTATACTTGCTTTATTATGCGTGTTTTTCGGAATCTTCTATCATGTGCCGCTTAAGCTGCTTATTTATCCTGCCTTGAATATAGAATTCGGTACCGTAATTTTCGGCACATGGGACTCTGTTCTTGCCACGGTCCTGATAATAATCGGGATTCTCATCGGCTGGCTTATTTTAGCCGCCGGGTGGCTGTCAAAAAAAGTCAGAACCGTGCCCACCTGGTACTGCGGTGAAGTACAGGACAATGAGCAAATGATAATACCCGGGACGCATTTTTATAAAACGGTTTCGTCTATGGGTGGCCTAAAGCAGCTTTACACCGGACAGGAAAAAGGTCACTTCGACTTATACGACCAAGGCGCAAGGCTGGGCCTGACCTTTACAGATTTACTGCGACGGCTTCATTCCGGGATTTTACCGACGTACTTGACGTGGGTGACTTTGGGACTGTTGGTGATTCTATTTATAATTTGCGGGATTTGGTGAGGTAGGTATGACTATATTCTACATTTTGCTGCTGTTTATACTAATCGCTGCGGTTATTGCGGTGGAAACAAAGGACCTGTTGGGTGCCGTAATTTGTATCGGCGCAATAGGCTTCGGTGTTTCTCTGATGTTTTTGTTTCTGGCGGCGCCGGATATCGCCATAACACAAATTGTGGTTGAAGTTTTAGGGTTGATTATCCTGATTCGGGCCTGTATCTCCCGCGAGCTGACGTTCATCAGCGGCCCCAGAGAATTTTTCGGAGTGGCTGTTTCAGTAGTCATTATTGTTGTAATTTTTCTTGCCGGCGTACAAGTCCTTGGAACCCTGCCTGATTTCGGCACAGCTATTTTTGACGAGACGCCCCGGGCGGTCTCCCAAAGCTACATAGAGACCGGCCTGCAGAGAACGGGGGCAGCGAATCTCGTGGCCTCGGTCATTCTGGATTTCCGTGCCTACGATACACTGGGCGAAGCGACGGTGCTGTTCACCTCGATTATCGGGGCGACGGTCATACTGCGAAAAAAGACTAAAAAGCTGCTGGAGGAACCAGATTTATGAAAGGTATGACGATAATAGTAAAGACCATCAGTAGCTGGGTCAAGGTGCTCATCTTTTTGTTCGGCATCTACATTATTCTTTTCGGCCATCTTACACCGGGCGGCGGCTTTGCCGGCGGCGTAATTTTAGCCTCTTCCTACGTGCTGCTCATGCTGGCATTCGGCAGAGAATTTGTAGAAAAGAACCTGTCTCTGCCGGTTACTTCAAAGCTCGATTGCATCGGCGCCCTTGCCTTCGCCTTAATAGCAATTCTGGGACTGGTTTTTGGCGGCTCCTTTTTCGTCAATTTCCTGTATCAGAAGTACCTGCCGGGAGAGGCTTTGAACCTTATAAGTGCGGGCACTATACCGTTGTCAAACATCGCTATCGGCCTAAAGGTCGGTGCATCACTGTTTTTGGTGATTCTTGTTCTTTCGATATTCAGGCCTGATGAATCAGGTACTAAAGAGGAGTAAGACCAATGCCTTACGCACTGTGCTTTCTATTGCTTATAATCGGGCTGTATTGTGTGGCCACCAAGAAGAACATGATCAAGATTGTCATTGGGATTATGGTCATGGAATATGCCGTCAACCTTTTTTTGATAATGCTCGGCTATCGCATGGGCGGCGCAGCGCCGATAATTGACAGAACACAGTTAGAGGCAGGGACAGGGCAAATTGCCTCCAGCTTCCTCAACAGCTCGGTCGACCCATTGCCGCAGGCCCTCGTGCTTACTGCAATTGTCATCAGTCTGGGTTCTTTAGCACTTATGATTTCGATATGCATTCGAACTTACGAAAGATACGGCACCTTTGACATTACTAAGATAAGGAGATTAAAAGGATGAGTATACCTCTGCCTGCTTTTGTCGCTATCCCGTTGGTGACGGCATTCTTGCTGCCGATTTTCGGTAAGAAAGGAAAAGCCTTTGCGACGCTGCTGGCCAACCTGGCGATTCTTTCATTGCTCGCATTGGCTGTTGCCTCCATCGGACGAACCGACGTTTACGAGATAGGCAAGTGGTCCATCCCGCTGGGAATTAATCTCGTCCTCGACGGCTTAAGCTCGTTATTACTTTTGGCCATCAGTGTTGTCAGCACCGCCGCGATGCTCTTTAGCGTCAGATATATGGAGCAATACACCGCCAAGGCAAAATACATGAGCCTGTTTATGCTTATGGTCGCAGGGATGAACGGCGTGGTCCTGTCGGGAGATATCTTCAACGTGTTTGTATTTCTCGAGATTGCCTCACTTGCATCTTATGCACTGGTTGGTTTTGGCTGCGAGCACGAGGAACTCGAGGCATCCTTTAAGTATATGGTTTTGGGGAGCATTGGCTCTATATTTGTGCTTTTTGCGGTTGCACTTGTTTACGGCAACACCGGCTCGCTCAATATGGCGTATATTTCGAAGGCGATACAAAGTTCGGGTTTAAATGCCAGCCTTACATTTGCTCTTGGTTTGTTCGTTGCGGGCTTTGGATTGAAGGCCGCGTTGGTTCCATTCCATGCCTGGCTGCCGGATGCCCACCCATCGGCCCCTGCACCGATTTCCGCAATGCTGTCCGGCGTTATAATAAAGGCCCTCGGCATTTACGCCCTTGCTCGCTTGGTTTTCAACGTCTACGGAATTTCCATTCAAATGGGTTGGATATTAACAGTCCTCGGCCTCCTGAGCATGGTTGTCGGTGCATTTATGGCGATAGGGCAGTGGGACATAAAGCGACTGATGGCTTATTCGAGCATCAGCCAGTTAGGTTATGTGGTGCTCGGCATAGGCCTCGGGGGGGTTATTATTGCCAGAGGCGACAATGTAGCTTGGGCTTCGCTTGCTATTCTCGGTGGGCTGTTCCACCTGGTCAACCACGCTGTCTATAAGTCTTTGCTGTTTTTGACAAGCGGCTCAGTTCAGATGTCGACAGGCACAAGAGAAATGAGAGAAATGGGCGGACTTGCCGAGAGGATGCCTGTAACGCGTGCCACCTGCACCATCGCATCGGCGTCCATTGCCGGCATTCCGCCGTTCAGCGGGTTCTGGAGTAAATTAATTCTCGTAATCGCAGCGGTCCAGGCCCATTTCTACTGGGTTGCAGCAATAATTGTTTTCGTAAGTCTGTGCACATTGATTATGTACCTGAAGGTTCAAAGATATGTTTTCCTCGGGGAGCTGCCTGAGAATCTCCAGCAGACAAAGGAAAACAAAGGCTCCATGCTTGCAGCAATGGTGTTTCTGGCCTTGCTTTGCGTGCTTATGGGATTGCTCGTGATAATGCCGTCTTTGAGGGCCAGTATTCTTGAGCCTGCTGTGAAGGTTTTGACAGACGGTGTTTCATATTCGGCTAATGTAATTGGGATGTAATAAGGAAGCAATGATATGAGACGGCTGGTTTATTTCATTTTAGCGTTAATTATCTGGATATTAGTCACCTGGCCTTTTGTCGACGGCAAAATCGACGTCCAGGTCATAGCTGCAGGGGTGATAGCTGCCCTTATCGTTGCGCTTCTATTCCACGAAATACTGCCCAAGGAGCATCGCGTATTCACTTCACCGGTACGGATATTCTGGGCTTTGGTTTATCTGCCGGTATTCTTCTATTATGTAATAAAAGCAAATCTCGATGTTGTCTACCGTGCTTTGCACCCCAAGATGCCGATTAATCCCGGCATTGTGAAGATAAAGACGAACCTGAAAACGGAATCCGGGATTACCGCCCTGGCGAATTCCATCACTCTTACGCCGGGCACCTTGACCGTGGATTTAACCGATGACGGCTATTTGTATATCCACTGGATTAATGTCAAATCAGACGATATCGAGCAGGCAACCGAATTTATCGCCCAAAGATTCGAGTGGTTCATTACGAAGATTTTCGAATAGAAAGAGGTAGCTATGATAACATTATTTTACATTGGCTTATTCGCATGTTGTTTCATGTGTCTATATCGAATAGGTCGCGGTCCCAGCGCTCCCGACAGAACCGTAGCTATCGACATACTGGGCATCGTCATAGTGGGTTTCTGTGCCATCATTGGGCTGGTAACAAAAAAGGATTTCTATCTTAATATCGCTCTTGCGTGGGCACTTTTGAGTTTCATCGGGACGATAGCATTGGCGAAGTTTTTGGAGGGCAGAAGTTTCGATGACTGATATTGCAGGCTACATATTGATAATAATTGGAATTTTGTTTGACGTATTCGGCTGTATAGGCCTGGTTCGCTTTCCCGATGTTTACAACCGGCTGCAGGCCTCGACAAAGTGCGTGACGCTCGGCACGATTCTGCTGTTAGTCGGAGTCGCCATAGTCAGCGCTTCGGGGCCAATAAGCGCAAAGGCAATAATCTGCGCCGTGTTTATATTGATAACCTCACCCACGGCCGCCCATGCAATCGCCAAAGGCGCTTATGCCTCCGGTGTAAAACTCTGGGAAAACAGCGTTACCAACAAATACGCAGAAGAAGTTAACAAGAAAAGTTCGTAGTTGGCCGTTTGCAGACTACGGACTAAGTTAAATACAGGAGTGTGAAATTGCGTTTGCCAAAGTTAAGAGAATTAAAAGAAGCCGTCACAGCGGTCTTTTCGCCGCGGTTTACCACTCGGTTTCCCGCTGAGCCCTGTGTGGTTCCCGAAGGTTTCAGAGGTAAACCGGAATTTGACCTTGATACCTGCATCGGCTGCGGCGCATGTGTAAACGTTTGTCCGGCGCCAAGATGCCTGACGATGGTCGATGACCTCGAAGCCGACCCGCCCGTAAGAAGAATAACCCATCGATTCGACGCATGTATCTTCTGCGGTAACTGTCAGGATAACTGCACAACAGAGACCGGCATAGAGCTCTCAGACAAATGGGACCTGGCTACTCTGGACAAAGAGAGCATACCTGAGACTCATGAATTCGAACTTCAGATGTGCGAAAAGTGCGGCGAGCTGATAGGGGCCAAAAAGCATCTTGTCTGGCTTTACGAAAAACTCGGCCCACTGGCTTATACCAATCCTTCGCTGCTGATTGCCAAAAGCGGCGAACTGCTTACACAACCGCAGGACATTCAGGAGCAACCTCAGCCCGACAGAGCCGCTGAAACAAGCGATTTTATGCGAATTTTGTGCCCTAAGTGCAAGTGTGAACTGAATATTCGGTCGTAGAATCGACAGATTCACCTATAACGGGCGAAATACTATGGGCACTGACGAAGAAGTTCTCGAGCAGCTAAGTAAACTACGCGGTTCTAAAACGGTCATCCTCGGAATCGGAAACTCTTTAAAAGGCGATGATGGCGCTGGACCACTGATTTGCCAGCAGCTGCAGGACGCGGAAATTTCTGCTGATGTGATAGATGCCGGGACCGTACCCGAAAATTACATCCAGCTGATTATAAAAAAAGCCCCGCAGAACCTCCTTGTTATCGACGCCATCGACTCCGGGGCTTCACCCGGAGATGTACGCATATTCAAACCTGAACAATTAAGCGCGCTTGTAATTTCCACACATACACTTTCGCCCCGCTTGCTTGTTGATATGGTATGTAGAAGTATTGAGGTCGATGTGTACTTTGTCGGGATTCAGCCTGAACAAACACAACTGGGCCAACCTATAACTTCACAGGTAAAGCAGGCCGTGCAAAAAATTTCAGACGTGCTTGTTGAGATTTTCCCGCCCTCGAAATGAACTGAACCTGAAGGTCCTGGCGTTACCCGGCCTTTAATCCAAACCTTGAACTTTCCATCAACTTAAGTGCTTTTTTGATATCTTTTTCAATTTTGTCGAATCTTTGCTGGCAAACAAAAGTATATAGCTCCTCCTCAGGCCGGGCATTCTCTCCGTTTTGCCCTTGATCTGTGCCTGCGGCCGCCATTCTTCGCACTATATATTCGTTTATCAGATGTCCCTGCTCTTTAACCAGCCTATGCAGCACGTTTAGTGTATCGCCGAGCACGACATTTTCTCTTTCCAGGGCCCGAAGGCGTTGTTCTACCGTAAGTCTCATTCTATTTACCTTTTTCTATTTTAAGTTTCGGCCAACTTTTTCATAGCAAGTTATCAGGCCGAATAAACACTCTCTCATCCCCTCCTCATCACCCCACCTCCATATATATTTACTATTAAAATAGGAAATTTGTTCTCTTTCTACTTTGAGGATGGAATCATACCCTCTGCTGTCTTCTTAGGTTGAAAAACCATCTCGTGTGGCTTTTTGTGACCGGTTAACGGCTCAGCAAATATTTCATGTGCCGATAATGCCAAGGGGAGGATTTGTCTTCCACTTGCCACGGGTGAAGTCAGGAAAATCGACTGGACGGCCTTTGCCAGCTACCGAGCGCTCACTCAATCCCGAGACGACACTCCAGGCTGCAGCATCATAAACATCCATGTCCGGGTATGTCCCTGTACGCAATGCTTCAACCAGCCGGTAATCTTCTATATAGTCCATACCACCATGGCCCGCGCCTTCAGATTGTTCTTCGAGTGCTTTCCAGAGAGGGTGCTCATATTCAGCTGTGTAATTCTCGAACGGCTCCCAGGTGTGCGGTTCGCTCCTACCCTCAATGTAAATTTTTTGCTTAGGATATTTGCGTACAATTCCGTTCGTTCCCTGCACGAGGACATCGCGGCTGTAAGGACGAGGCGTGTCACAATCGTGCTTGAGGATGATCGTCCGTCCCTTTACCGTTCGGATAAGGGAGGTATTGACATCACCTAAGGCGTACTTTCGTTTGGCCTGGTGGCTGTCGGGACCGAATTCCTTCGCAGCAAAAAGATTCAGTCCCCTTGATTTACTGCTCATAGAAACAAGGTAATCGAACCGGTCGCCGCGGTTGATATTCATACACTGCGCCACTGGTCCGAGGCCGTGAGTGGGATAGAGGTTGCCGTTGCGTTTAATTGAGTGCGCGATACGCCACAGCCCCTCGCCTACGGTACTGAACTTAAGGGCCCGCAGGTCGTGCAGGTAACCGGCTTCGGCGTGAAGCAGCTCTCCCAAGAGACCCTTGCGCACCATATTTAGAATCATCAGCTCAACACGGTCGTAACAGCAGTTCTCCATCATAACACAATGTTTGCTGGTTCTCTCGGAAGTTTCTACCAGCTGCCAGCATTCATCTATGGTGACCGCGGCGGGCACTTCGGTTGCAGCGTGTTTTCCGGCTTCCATCGCCGCCACACAAACAGGGACATGCCATCTCCACGGTGTGGCGTTGAAGACCAGGTCGAGGTCCTCGCGCTGGCACATTCGCTTAAAGTCGGTTTCACCACGGGAGTATCCGGCAGGTTTTGGCTGGCCGGTTTCTCGCACCCATTGCTGTATGCGCGCAACCTTTTCTTGAACGATATCACAGACCGCCCGAACCTCAACTCCATCTATATCCAGGAAATTTCGGACATGAGCCGAACCCATGCCCCCTACACCCACAAAACCGATGCGAACCGGGTCAATCGGGTCAGCCTTGATTTCCGCAGGCACACCTTCAAGTTGATTTGAACAACCTGAAAGGCTCGCACCACTAAGTGCCAAGCCAGCCCCAACAGTGGTTGTGAGTCTCAGAAAATCTCTTCTATCATATTTCTCAGCCATAATTCTTTCTCCTGTCTCATGTTCAAATGCGGTGCCAAAAGCCAATCTACAATCACAACTTACCACACTCAACTCTCGGCCTACACAATACCACAATCCTCTTACCCATCAAGCCAAAACTGCAACGACCAGTCGCAAGACCACTATTCAGCCCACTGCCAATATGAAGGTTAAATGGTATATTATTACCCTTCCCTCCTGTTTTTATTGAGATTACCAGCTGAGCAGAGGCGAGGCAGCAGTCCGGTTTGAGAGGACAGTTTTTTTATTAGCTTACGATGCCAAGCAATGGAATTACTAATCACCAAATTTTTCGAGATGAGGAAAGGAACAAGATGGACATTATGGCTGGTTTCGGGTAGAACATAACGGCAAAATCTGCTTGTTGGAAGATAATGATGATTAACACCGCAGGCGCAGGTCAGACCAACCAGACGGGAAGAAAGCCCTTACGGCGCCGTTTTATTAGAGAAGATTAGGAGAATTTACCGTATGCTTTTACAATCTATAGACTGGCTTTTTATCGTTGCGTTTTTTGCCATATCGCTTGTCATCGGAGTTATTGTTTCAAAGCGAGCAGGGAAAAGTGCTTCAGAGTTTTTTTTGTCCGGCAGAAATATGCCCTGGTGGCTTCTGGGCTTTTCGATGGTGGCAACGACGTTCTCGACCGACACGCCGAATCTCGTCACCAACATAGTCCGAGAGGACGGCGTTGCCGGCAACTGGAGATGGTGGGCATTTCTCTTGACCGGAATGCTAACGGTTTTTGTCTACGCCAAGCTCTGGCGCAGGTCGAAGGTGCTGACGGACATCGAGTTCTACGAGATTCGCTACAGCGGCAAAGCAGCCACGTTTCTGCGCGGGTTTCGCTCGCTGTATCTGGGCGTGTTCTTCAACATAATGGTTATGGCAATGGTGACGCTGGCCGCAATCAAGATTGGGGGGGTAATGCTGAACCTCTCACCAATCCAGACCATAGCTCTTGCAGCGATTGTTACCATGATTTTCAGCGCTATGGGCGGACTGCGAGGAGTGCTGCTGACCGACTTTTTATTGTTTATTGTTGCGATGGTCGGAGCTTTTGCGGCGGCGGTAGTTGCGCTGAGGCATGAAGCGGTCGGAGGCCTGTCAGGGATGCTCGGCCACGCGAATCTTGAGGGCAAACTATCGATTCTGCCGGCCTTTGATTTCAGCACACAAAGCAGTACCGACCTGGTTGCCTCTGTTCTGATTATTCCAATTGCGGTCCAGTGGTGGAGCGTGTGGTATCCGGGCGCTGAGCCTGGCGGGGGAGGGTACATCGCCCAGCGGATGCTGGCGGCCAAGAATGAAAAGCACGCAGTCGGTGCAACATTCTTCTTCAACGCTGCCCATTATGCACTACGTCCCTGGCCCTGGATTATCGTTGCCTTATGCTCACTGATAGTCTTCCCGGACCTGGATTCTCTGCGGCAGACGTTTCCCCACGTGGACCCGGGCATCATAGCTAATGACCTGGCTTATCCGGCGATGTTGACTTTCTTACCTCACGGGTGGCTGGGTCTTGTTTTGGCGTCGCTGATTGCTGCTTACATGTCGACAATCTCGACGCATCTTAACTGGGGCTCATCATACGTGGTGAATGATTTTTATAGGCGATTTGTCAGGCCCGATGCCACCGAGAAACAACTGGTGCGGGTTGGACGCATCTCAACAGTATTGATGATGATTGCGGCGGCGGCACTGGCTCTGTACCTTGAGAGTTCTCTTGAGGCGTTTCATATTCTGTTGCAGGTAGGTGCCGGTACCGGTCTGATTTTCATCCTGCGATGGTTCTGGTGGCGCATTAACGCCTTCAGTGAACTGACAGCAATGGTTGTATCATTTCTTGTTGCCTGTTATTTCAGCTTTGTTCACACAGCATTAGATTTTGAGCCGCTGGCCACTTGGCAGGAGCTAATTGCCGGTGTCGGCATTACGACGGTTTCATGGCTGGCTGTGACGCTCATTACCAGGCCCACAGAGCAGAAAACGCTTCGCAGTTTTTACAGCCTGGTTCAGCCCGGCGGTCCCGGCTGGAAGGCGGTGCTGCTGCGCGCAAAAAGCGAAAACAATCCTATTGACGAATCGGGGCAGAGGTGGGACCTTCCTTTGGGTATTTTGTGTATGGTGTTCGGCTGTCTTGCTGTTTATGCAGCCCTGTTCGCAGCCGGTGCGTGGATATATATGAACTATACGCAAGGTGTGGTCCTGACCGTTATCGCTGTCGTAGCAACGGTGTTACTGCTGAAGTTCTGGACCAGACTGAAATTCAGATAGTATCCGAGAAGTACTGAGAAATTCCTATTGGCTATCGACGTTAACACTCAAGGTGCCGCATTGGCAGACTGTAGACCAAAAGTCCCCAGGCAAAGAACATTCTTCAATAGTAGAATACGATATGAACAGACGTGAAAGATTGATGGCGAGCCTGCGCGGTGAACCGGTAGACCGGCCGGCAGTAAATTTTTATGAAATAGGGGGATTCAAGGTCGACCCATCTGATACCGACCCATTCAATGTTTATAACGACCCGTCCTGGCAGCCGTTACTCCAACTGGCCGAACAGCAGACAGACCTTATCCGCATGCGAAGCCCTGTCAGGTTGCGGTCTTTTGATGTTGAGAATCCCAGCGGCAGGTCAGGCGCTGATAATTGTCGCAGTGAATTCATCGGGACAGAACAATACGTTGAAGACGGATGCCGTTTCACTCGCGTTAGCCTGAAAATCGGCGACAGAACTATGACTTCGCTGACACGTCGCAATCCAGATGCTGATACTGTCTGGACGCTAGAGCACCTGCTTAAGAGCGCAGATGACCTCAAGGCTTATCTTGAATTACCTGATGAGGTTTTCACCGAGAAGATCGATGTTAGTAAATTGATCGAGGAAGACGAGGAGCTCGGCGACAGTGGTATTGTAATGGTTGATACCGAAGACCCGATTTGCGCTGCAGCGTCGCTTTTTAGTATGGAAGATTTTACTATTATTGCTATGACAGAGCAGCAATTGATGCACAGTCTGCTGGAAAAGCTTTCTCGTTATATATACACAAGAACAGAAAAGGTCGCCAAAGAGTTCCCCGGCCACCTCTGGCGAATATACGGGCCGGAATATGCCACTGAGCCTTATCTGCCGCCAAACCTTTTCAAAGAATACGTGGTACGCTACGACACATCAATGATAGAAGCCATCCAAAGATATGGCGGCTTTGCTCGAATTCATTGTCACGGCAGAATTCGAGCTGTCCTTGACTATATCATCGAGATGGAAGCGGATGCGATTGACCCGATTGAGCCGCCACCTCAGGGAGATGTGGAAATCGAGTATGTACGCCGTGAATACGGTAAGAACCTGATACTTTTCGGTAATCTCGAAATCTCTGATATACAAGAGGCTGAACCGGCTGAGTTCGAAAAAATTGCCGTCAAGACCCTTAAAGATGGCACTGCTGGGCAGGGCAGAGGCTTTGTCCTTATGCCCTCATCATCTCCATTTGGCAGAGAAATTACTCCCAAAACCATGGCTAATTATAACTCGATGGTGCGACTGGCCATCAATTACAGCCTGTAAAAATATATAATTACTCGGCGCTCACAGAGCGATTTTTACCGGCTAAACGATGCAAAAAGTGATTAGGTTGACAATGGGATTGATTCTCACCGCTGCAGCAGGTTGTGCTTCAACTCCTTGTCCGAAGACATATGACGTTCGTTACGTGCCTGAAGCCGAGATCAATGTGGACGGCTTGCTGGATGAATCCGATTGGAGCAAGGCATACTGCGAAAGAGACTTTTCCTTCCCCTCAGAAGACAGAGCAGCGCCTGCTACACAATTTCGTGCGCTCTGTGATGACGATTCTCTTTACTTTTCTTTCAGTGTTCATGACGAAGACGTGGTCGTTGAGGAGAAGTTCGATGCCGAGTCCGTAGTGGCAAGAGAAGACCGCGTGGAAATCTTTTTTGCTTGTGACGACAAGTTGAAAGAGTATTTCTGCTTAGAGGTCGACCCTCTGGGCCGGGTCCTTGATTATGCCGCTTCCTACTATCACAGGTTCGACAATTCCTGGAGTTTACCCCGTGTAAGCGCAGCCGCCTCGATTAATCCTGATGGCTACATGGTCGAAGGTTCTATCCCTTTGAAGAGTCTCGAAGCTCTTGGTTTGCCGCCTTTGGGCCCCGGCCGGATGCTCAAAGCCGGACTATTTCGCGCTGATTTCAATCGTGGGCAGGACTCCAAACTGCACGAGTATTGGATAAGCTGGGTCGACCCCGGCACTAAGCAACCTGACTTTCACGTTCCGAGTGCATTTGGCTGCCTGCGAATAGCAGAATGAATTGAGTGAGAAAGCGCGAAAACAAATGTGAGAAAAACCTTGATACTACCTTGGTTTTTATTCATATTGCAATTATACTGTTGCCACTTGGAAAAACGGGCGACCGTTCCAAAATGGATGGATTATTGAGAGGACTCTAAAATGAAAATTAGTGCAAGTTACTGGATGTTCGAAGGGGGCCTTGAAGCAAAGAAACCCATAGCTGATGCGATGCAAGAAGCAAAAAATCTTGGTTTTGATGCAATTGAGGTCTGCATTGCCAGTCAGGGTGTTTTGACGCACCAGGCCACACAGGCCCAGTGCGAGGACATCGCTGCCGCCGCGGATAAAACCGGCATTGAGATTTCAAGCGTTGCCAGCGGCGAGAGCTGGACCTGCTCGCCGAGCGCGAACGACCCTGACCTTCGAGCAAAGATTATCGACTTTACGTGTAAGGCGCTGCAAGTGACAACATGGCTCGGCACAGATGCATATCTTTTTGTCCCCGGTGCCGTGGATGTATTCTTTTTACCCGATGCCGACGTAATACCGTACAATGTGTGTTATGAGCGTGCCACCGAGGCGGTAAAGCAGATACTGCCGGCGGCTGAAGAGACGGGCGCGGCAATATGTATCGAGAACGTCTGGAACAAGTTTCTGCTGAGCCCGCTGGAGATGCGGGACTTTATCGACAGCTTCGGGTCAGGCAAGGTCAAGGCATACTTTGATGTTGGCAATATCCTGCTGACCGGCTATCCCGACCAGTGGATTCGCATTCTCGGCGAGCGGATAGAACGAGTTCACGTCAAAGACTTCAAGACCTCTGTCGGCACGGTGGAAGGTTTTGTTGATTTGCTGGAAGGCGACGTGGATTTCGAAGCGGTTAAAAAAGCCCTTGCTGAAGTCGGCTATGACGGCTACGTCACGGCCGAGATGCTGCCTTTCCAGCCGGGCAGACCTGAAAAAACAGCACAAGCAATGAAAAAAATCTTCAAATAGAGGAGCAATAGATGATTAGAGTTGGTGTAGTTGGCCTCGGGTTTATGGGCAATATGCACGCCAAAAACTATCAGGCCCTTGAGGACGTAAAATTAGCTGCCGTTTGTGATATTGACCAAAACAAACTTAAAGGCACCGCCGGAACTACAGGCAATATTGAAGGCGCCGAAGAGCCGTTGGATTTGACCGACGTCGAGCTTTATGCCGATTACGACGAAATGCTGGCTGAAGCAAAACTCGACGCCGTCTCCATCACACTTCCAACGTATATGCACAGAGATTTCACGGTAAAAGCCCTTGAAGCGGACATGAATGTTTTGTGTGAAAAGCCGATGGCGCTAAATCTCCAGCAGTGCGAAGAGATGATTGCTGCAGCAGAGAAAAACGCCAAAATACTGCAGATTGGTCACTGTATAAGGTTCTGGCCTGAATATGCTAAGACCAAGGAGTTCATTGACTCAGGCGAATACGGCAGGGTAATAGCGGCCACCTTTCAGCGATTGAGCCTTACGCCAACGTGGTCGTGGGACAACTGGCTGCTCACCGGCAAAAGAAGCGGCGGCGCACTAATGGACCTGCATATACACGACTCGGACTTTGTCCAGTATGTTTTCGGGATACCAAAAGCAGTTCATTCCCGGGCTGCGAAGGGTCCGAGCGGCGACTTTGACCACGTCGTGACACAGTATATTTATGACGATGAAAAGGTTATCACCGCCGAGGGTGGCTTCGTCATGACGCCAAGTTTCGGCTTCGAGATGAGTTTCAATATAATCCTCGAAAAAGCTACGATTGTCTACGACTGCACACGCGAGCCTGCTTTTAAGATTTGCCCCCCGGAGGGGGACGCTTTTACACCAGTAGTCGAATCGGGTGACGGTTATTCGCGGGAGGTCGCTCACTTTGTGAAAGCAGTGCAGGGGCAAAAAGTACCTGAAATAACAACACCTACCCAATCGCTTAATTCGGTTAAGCTCATTCTGGCCGAGCGAGAGTCGGCACAAAGTGGAAAGGAAATCGCAGTCCGGTGATTACTTGTAATGATTGGCCCATAGGCGTTTGTACCTGGTCGCTGGGTAACGACTTTGACAAGCTCAGTTTGCTTAGACAACAGATCCAACTAAGCCACATCCATTTTGCCGTCTCGCCGGTTTTAGGTGATGGTGGTGAAAGTCTTATAAAGCAAGTTGGTGAGCAAGGCTGGGACATAACCGCCACAATGATTGACTTTCCACAGGAGGACTACTCCAGCCTCGAATCAATTAAGGCCACTGGCGGTATTGCGCCGGACCAGTACTGGCATGAAAATCGAAAACGAGTTTTCGACGCCATAGACATCACCGCCCAACTTGATGTCAAATACCTCTCACTTCATTTCGGCTTCCTCGACCTAACAGAGCCGAACAGCACAACCAAATTCACCGACAGGTGCAAGACCCTTGCCGACGGTGCCGCACAAAGGAACATCCAACTCCTTATGGAGACAGGCCAGGAAGCCGCTGCCGAGCTGCGTCAATTTCTTGAAGAGCTAAACCACCCCGCCCTCGCCGTTAACTTCGACCCTGCCAACATGATTCTATATGATAAGGGTGACCCAATCGAAGCAGTGAAAACACTTGCACCCTGGATAAAACATATTCACATAAAAGACGCTCTGCGCACAGAAACACCGGGCACGTGGGGCCTGGAAGTTCCCTGGGGCAGCGGCCAGGTAGGTAATACCGAGTTCCTGAAGGCCCTCAAACAAATAAACTTTGCAGGCGCCTTGGCCATAGAACGTGAAGCCGGAGATGACCGCCTTGGCGATGTCAAAACCGCTGTCGAAGCGCTCATTGGCTTTGCCGGTTAAACACCCGCCGATTGGAGCAAACGCAAACGATTTTCACGTCATTCCAACGCCAACACGCTAATTCTACAAAAGTGTCGCAGGGTCGAGATTGTCCTTCTCAATATCCTTGAAATAGTTAACAGTGCCAACCTTGAG